>NZ_JAYGHP010000012.1 GCF_034932065.1 Crocosphaera sp. UHCC 0190 | reverse complement strand
GTATATGTTACCTTGACTCCGTGTTTGTCTCCTTTAGACAACAAACTGATAGTTATAAGGCTGTTGACCTTACGAGATGTTCGTTTTTGGTTATTACCATAAACTTTACATCTCAACGAATCGCACGTTTAAGATGAGTATACCCAAACTTCCCTCATTTCTTATCATTTATGGCTAAAAAATTCGTTTTTTTGCCCATACAAATACTTAAAATTCCCAAAAAAATCAACCCCATAACACCAGCAATCGGATTATTATCAATTCCCGTCATTAAGGGAGAAACTTTACCCGTATAATTTAAAAGTTTACCTACATTTAAGATGTAATATCCCCAGACTAAACCACCATGTAAACCAATACAAATCCCTAAGCGATTGCCCTGTCCCCATTTAGCTAAAACTAAAGTCAATCCTAATAATACTAAAGCAGGAAATTGGGGAAAAGTTCTGATAATTTCTTCTAGGGGTTTCAAAAAATGTAGAGTAGCAAAAATAATAGCATTAGAAAAAATAACAATTTTAGGAGAATAATCTCGTTTTAATTCTTCTAATAACCAACCCCGAAAAAATAACTCTTCTGCTAAACCAATTCCCAATGCACTCAATAATCCTTCAAAAACTATCCGAATTAAACTGGCTGAAGGTTGAACAAAATTTACCCAGCCTAAAATAGCTTCTAAACTAAACAAACTAAAGGTAAATAATAAGCCAATACTTAAGCCATTCAATAATTCAATACCATTTTTTCGAGTAAAAACTAACCCATAAACTTGCCACCAATTTGAGATATTATAAACTGTTTGATTCCAAATAAATAATAAGCCAACAAACTCTAGATAAAGAGTTCCCATCGTTACAATGGTGGTTAAATTAGGATCATTTTTGAGTAAGAAATACAACGGAATGGCTAGAGGAAGCCATACTAACAATAGAAAAATTATAAAAATTCCCAGCCTTAGGGGTGCTGGGTAATTGGCAATGGTAGTAAAATTAACTTTAATCTCTTTACTCCTTCACTCACATATTTAGATACTGAATGACTTACTCATCCGGTTCCAGGGTACTGGTTAACCCGTGATTTTTTAGAGTTTCACAATAAAATTCTGCGGGTTCTAACGCACAAGTAATCACTAAAGCAGTGCCATTGGTATGCGCTTCCATCATAATATCAACAGCTTGGGGTTGAGTCATTCCCGCTACGGTTTGCATCAAGGTTTGCACCACATGCTCCATCGAATTAAAGTCATCATTATGGAGTAATACCCGGTAACGGGGGGCAGGTTTACGAATAGTTTCATTGGAAGCGGAACGCTTTTCAATTACTTCAGTGGTCACAAATTTCCTCCTTTCGTTGAAGCACTTTCGACAAGTCCCCCAAGAAAGGGAACCTATATATTATCTATCATGATATCAAAGTTTCAAAAATTACCTGCCTAGAGGATTGGCGATCGCCCTCAAAGTATTTATGTTTATAAGGGAATTATAATCTGATGAAAAACAGGACGACCTCAGAGCCTCCTTCAACGTCGTCGTTGTGCCAGACTTACGTAATACAGCAATTGCAATACAGAAGTGATAGCCGCCCCCACATAAGTTAAGGCGGCCGCCGTCAGAACCGCTTTGGCTCCCTGTGATTCCTGGGATGTGTTAGTTAGTCCGGCTTCTTTTAATAGAGCGAGGCCCCGACGACTAGCATCAAATTCAACGGGTAAAGTCAGGATAGAGAACAAAACCATCAAGCCAAAAAAGAGAATACCGAGCCACATTAAACCAGCTAAGTTAAACATGAAACCCGCGACAAATGCCAGATAGGAAATGGTAGGGCTAAATTGTAATGCTGGCAACAGAGCATTCCGCATGGCAATCAGTCCAGAACCTGTTTGATACTGCTGCACATGGCCCAATTCATGGGCCGCGACTGCCATGGCCGCGATCGATGGTTGGTTAGCTATCACTTCAGATAAGCGCACCACATTCATTTGAGGATCATAGTGATCCGTAAGAGAACCAGGTGTTTGTTCGACTGGAATCGGTTGAAGGGATGTTTTCGCAAATAAGGTGCGGGCCACCTGCATTCCATTCATACCCTTAGTATTAGCTACCTGACTCCAGGTTGAAAAGGTACTCTTTAAATACAGTTGGGTGATTCCCGAAATCACCAGAGTCGGGAGCATAATGAAAAAAAAGTAATTGGTATCAAAGTAAAACATCCCTTACTTCACCTCCAAGATTTACAGACCATCATCCGCCAGAGGATTGCGCTTTTTAATCACGGAAATGGCCTGACTGACACTTTCTGGGAAGATGACAACTAAACCCCCTTTCTCTACCTTATCTAAGCCAAATTCGAGGGCTTCGCTTTCCTCTAAAATAGCTTCATACTGAGCTTGAGGATTTTCCTTAACAATCCCCTTAATAATCAGATCTGCTACTTCGCCGTTATCCCTTCCTCGTTTGTCATCATCCTCTTTGACAATAATTCGATCAAACACTTGGGCCGCAATTTTGCCCAAGAGGATCAAATCTTCATCACGGCGATCGCCAGGGCCACCAACTACGCCTAAGCGTTGGCCTTTCCAATTTTTCACAAATTCACCTACTGCTTCATACCCCGCCGGATTATGGGCATAATCAACTAAGGCGTGATAATCTCCCAAATTAAAGAGATTCATCCGGCCTGGAGTTTGATTAGCATTCGCTTTAAAGGTTCTTACCCCTTGACGAATGGCTTCAATATCAACACCTTGGGCAAAGGCCGCTAAACAAGCAGCTAAAGCGTTAGCAATCATAAAGGGGGCCATTCCTCCCATAGTTACGGGAACATTAGTGGCTTGCTCAATTCTTAGAGTCCATTGCCCCTCTAAGATGGAAAGATAGCCATTTTCATAAACAGCAGCTAACCCTCCCCGTCGGAGATGATTTTCGATGATCTCATTGTCAGGGTTCATGGAGAAGTAGGCCACTTTCCCTTTAACTTGTGGGGCCATGGCGGCCACTAGAGGATCATCGGCATTGAGGATTGCATGACCATCCGCATTAACCACTTCAGCGATCACACTTTTCACTCTAGCCATTTGTTCAATGTTGTTAATATCCCCTAAACCTAAGTGATCCTCGGCCACGTTCAAGACGATTCCCACATCACAGGAATCAAAGGCCAAACCCGATCGCAGGATACCGCCTCTGGCACTTTCTAAGATGGCCACTTCTACCGTGGGATCTCTCAGGATGACATTAGCACTAAAAGGCCCGGTATTGTCCCCTTTTTCCACTAAATATTCCCCGATATAAATGCCGTCGGTGGTGGTATACCCAACCACTTTTCCGGTTTGGCGATAGATATGGGCAGTTAAACGAGTGGTGGTGGTTTTGCCGTTAGTTCCGGTAATAGCCACAATGGGGATACGAGTGGGAGTATCGGCAGGAAAGAGCATATCCATGACGGGGGCCGCCACGTTTCGAGATAACCCTTGACTGGGGGAGACGTGCATCCGAAACCCTGGGGCTGCATTGACTTCAACAATTACCCCATTGACTTCCCTGAGAGGTTTGGTAATGTCGGGTGTCACCACATCAATGCCCATGATATCTAAACCGATGATTTTGGATGCCCGTTCAGCAATCCAGTGGTTTTCGGGGTGAATATCGTCGGTGCGATCAATGGCAATGCCGCCTGTACTGAGGTTAGCAGTGGCTCGGAGGTAGGCAATTTCCCCTTTATCTAAAATTGTTTCTAGACGGTAGCCTTGACGTTCCAGTACCCCTAAAGAGGTTTTATCGACGGTAATTTTGGTTAAGACGTTATCATGGCCTTCCCCACGATTCGGATCTTGATTAGTAATTTCGATCAGTTCCGCCACAGTATGTTTGTCATCCCCGATGACATGGGCGGGAATTCGTTCTGCAACGGCGACTAATTTGCCATTTATTACTAAAATCCGGTGATCGCTACCGACATAATAACGTTCAACGATAATGCTGCGGGTTTTTGACTCTTTGGTGGCCAGATCGTAGGCTTCTTCAGCTTCTGCCCAACTGTTAATATTGATGGTGATGCCTCGTCCGTGGTTGCCATCAAGGGGTTTAATGACGATGGGATAACCCCCCACATCAGCGATCGCGCTTTCTAGTTCTTCAAAAAATTGGATTGTCGTCCCTTGGGGAACGGGAACACCAGCATCTTTGAGAATGGTTTTGGTGCCTTCCTTATCACAGGCTAATTCTACGGCTAAAATACCGGAATAGTCACTTAAGGTAGCTTGAATGCGTTTTTGATGAACCCCATAGCCCAGTTGCACCATCGCTCGCGCACTGAGGAGCATCCAGGGAATTTTTCTGGCTTCTGCTTCGGTGACGAGGGTTTCTGTACTGGGGCCAAGGGACGCATTAGCTTGAAGATCCCGTAAATCGCTGAGATCCTGTTCTAGTTCTTCTAGAGCATAGACTCCGGTTTCGGCGATAGACTGACATAAACGAACGGCGGCCCGTCCGGCATAGCGGCCAGCTTGTTCGTCTATATATTCGTAGACGACGTTATAAACACCAGGGTCACTGGTTTCTCTGGTGCGACCGAAGCCTACGGGCATCCGGGTTAATTCTTGCAATTCTAGGGCGACGTGTTCAATGATATGGCCCATATAAGTGCCTTGTTTGACCCGTTCGAGGAAGCCGCCACGATGGCCAGGGGAACAAAAATGCTCAATTAAGCTGGGCAGTACCTTAACTAAACCGTCGTAAAAACCGGGGATCTCGTTCGAGGGCTTCTCTGCTAGATCCTCCAAGTCAAGGCGCATCACAATCAGTTTTTGTCGCCTGATACTCCAGTAGTTGGGGCCGCGTAGGGTGAGGGTTTTTAGAATTTTCATGTTTGCCGTTTCGCCGTTTCTTAGATCCGCACTCGGAAGGACAAAGAAGCCGTATCCTACTGATTCTGTCTTTTCAGAAGACTCGATATCTGTTCATGGTGAACATTTTTTCAGTTAGGCTTTACTGTAAAGGATTGCTTGCTTTCGCAATGGGTTTGTGTTGATGAAGATGATAACCATCTCCATGAGAGAGAATATGAAGTCGTAGGTTATGGAGGCTTAAGGGATCGGCTGCACCTACTTGGTCTTGGTTGGTGTAGGTCATTTCCCGGCCATCTACTAGGGTAACAGTTCCCTTACCAACAACGCGCATCAAGCCATCTCGTTCAAACATGGCACAGGTATCTTCATCAATGCCGATACCAATCCGTTCTGGATGGGTACATAAGGCACTTAAAAGACGAGCCATGCGGTTGCGATTATGGAAGTGTTGGTCAACAATAATTTCAGGAATGATCCCCAGTCCCATGGCCATATCGACTAAGGCTCGGTTGGGAGACTCTCCACTACTGCCCCCTGCGATCATGTGATGTCCCATTACGGCTGCCCCGGCACTGGTTCCCGCCAGGGAGATCTCTCCTAATTGTACCCGTTGACGAATTCGTTCCATCAGGGGGGTATCAGCCAATAATCCACATAATCGTAGTTGATCCCCACCGGTCATAAAGACTCCGGTACATTCTTCGACATATTGTTGAAAGTAGGGGTCTTCTCCTTGGGCGCGATCGCGGATATCTAGGACTTTGACGTATTTGGCCCCCATTTCTTCAAAAATTTGTTGATATCGTTCCCCAATGAGGACAGGTTCTCTGGAGGCGGAGGGAATAATGGCAATGGTAGCATCGGTTCCCCCGGAACGAAACCAAAAGGTATGGAGAATTTCTTTGCCATGCACTTTATCTTCTGCGCCGCCAATGATTAAAACGGCGGTGGTGGTCGATTGGGACATGGGGCTTTGTTGGGATTGAGTCTCTAAGTGCAACATGATATTGTTTTTAAGCCAAAGAAAAAATTTAGGTACTTTAGGTTAGTTAGTCATCATAGGGATAAGATTTTAGATATTCCAACTCTAATGCCTTGGTACTCAATTCTCGGCCCCCTTTGTTCGGACTAATTCATCGTGCTGTTCCTTGTTTCTCCCTAGGTTTCCCTCAACGTTACCGAGGTTTTGATTAACGGTGTTCTTGGGTTGGTTTTGTTGCTGTAACAGAATTCGATGTTTGACCTTCACTATGTAACCGAATTGTTTGTCTATCTGGTAATGTCCAGTTTATCGCTGAACCTAAAGTTTTCACAATTATTCCATAATAGGGTCAAAGTTCCATAGATTGAAGCTCTATCCTACCTGCCATCCATTTTAAGCTAGACTAGCAACGGAACATTAAAATTAATATTATTTTTTGAACTTCCCGAACCTTCCTGTGAAAATTGATGTAATTACTCTGTTTCCAGATTTCTTTACCTCTCCCCTCGCTTCTGGACTCTTGTCTAAGGCTTTAGAGAAAAATATTGCTACGGTTAATCTGGTTAATCCCCGTGATTTTACCCTAGATAAGCATCATCGGGTCGATGATGAACCCTACGGGGGTGGGGTAGGAATGTTACTGAAACCGGAACCTATTTTCGCTGCGGTTGCTTCTTTAAGCTGTTTACCCAAGCGAGAGATTATTTTACTCACGCCCCAAGGTTCACCTCTTAATCAGACTATTTTACAAGATTTGGCTACCAATTATCAACAATTGGTGTTGATTTGTGGTCATTATGAAGGGGTGGATGAACGAATTCGCTATTTAGCGGATCGGGAAATTTCTTTAGGGGATTTTGTGTTAACTTGTGGGGAAATTCCGGCTTTAGCTTTAATGAATGGGGTAATTCGTTTGTTACCAGGAACGGTGGGAAAGGTGGAATCTTTGAAGGCGGAAAGTTTTGAAGATGGCTTATTAGATTATCCTCAATATACTCGTCCCCCTCTGTTTCAAGAATGGGAAGTTCCAGAAATATTAAGGTCAGGGAATCATCAAAAAATTGAAGAATGGCGACGGTGTGAACAAATTAAACGGACTCAACAACGTCGCCCTGATCTTTGGGAAAAATGGCTTAATTCTCAACAAAAATCCGATTGAAATACCTACTCACTCAGTTTAATTTGAAAGTCGGGGGTAATTTGATCGGCAGCAGCCGCTACTTTTTCCCTAACATTTTGAGGAAGTTGAATATAACCAAGGGCTGGAGCTTTTTGTTGTCCTTCATTGAGGGCAAATTGAATCATCGCTTCCATGGCGATCGCTTTATTGGGATCGTCATATTTTTTAAATAATAACATCCAAGTATAGGTAACAATGGGATAGGATTCTTCTCCTGGAGGATCGGTAATAAAGGCTCTTAAATTATCAGGTAATTCTACTTGAGAAAGGGTGTAAGTCCCTGATTCGTCTGAGGGAACAATAAATTTACCTGCTTTATTTTCTAAAGCTGCCGTCGACAAGTTATTCTTTTTAGCAAAGCCAAATTCCATAAAACCAATTGACCCTTGAGTTTGTCCAATGAGAGCAGTTACCCCTTCATTGCCTCTCCCCCCAATAAAGTTTCCTTTGGTTGTTGGCCATCCCACGGATGTTCCCGTACCAATATCCTTTTTCCATTGGGGACTAATTTCACCAAGATGATTTGTAAACACTGCTGTCGTTCCACTACCATCTGAACGGTGTACCACGGTAATGCGTTGGTCTGGTAACTTTAAATCAGGGTTAGATTGAGCAAGTTTCGGATCGTTCCAATTGGTAATGTTACCAGCAAAAATATCGACGTAATTTTCTCTGGTTAATTTTACTCCTTCTACTCCTGGCAAATTGTAGGCTAAAACAATACTTCCTGCTGTAACGGGTAACAACAAAACACCCCGACTGACTTGCGCTATCTGTTCATCTGTCATAGCGATGTCACTGGCCCCAAAATCTACCGTCCCGCCAGTAAATTGTTGAATTCCGGCCCCACTCCCAACGGATTGAAAGTTAAACTGAAGTTGAGGCACTTGTCTCGATAATAAGACAAACCAAGTTTGATAAAGGGGAGCGGGAAAAGATGCGCCCGCACCATTAGCCCGAATATTTTGTTGAAAGGGAAGGGTAATGGCTACACTACTTTGACTAGGATTTTGGCCTTGATCGGGAGTTGGGTTTTGATTAGCAGCTTGGTCACGACCACAAGCAACGAGGGAAGCAGTGAACAAGAGAACCGATAAAGAACTGACAACATTTTTGACAGACTTGTCTAGAAAAATGTTTTGAAACATAGGGATCAAACTCTCCTAATATAAAGTGCCTACATAACAATTTTTGTCACTATTTCAAGAATGATTGATGAGGCTGAAAACCCTTCTGTCACATTCTTTATCCCATTATCCTCAATAGTTAACTTGAATTTTGTTCAGTTGTCAATGTATTCTGGATAACATATTACTGAAACAGTTTTGTTAGGGATATTTCCTGTAATTAATGGTATTAATTACGGGCAGTAACAAAACTTTTTTGATGAGAGTTTAATGAGATATTTTATTGTTGTCTATTGTTTTTTTTGTTATTTTGGAATATGTGGATTGAGAAATTATATAATAGGACTATCTATTTTTATTTATCCATGAATCAATTGCAACCTGCTTTTACATCGTCGATGATTTCTCGCCGCATTGCCTTAAAACTCTTAGGCTTAGGAACCCTAGGAACCCTGGTCGGTTATTCCCGTTTTAGTAAGCCGAAACCTTCTATTTATCAACAAGATAGTTTAAGTTTACCCTATCAATTAAATCAGCAAAAATCTGTGGTTGTGGTTGGGGCCGGTTTAGCGGGTTTAGCTTGTGCTTATGAATTGAGTCAACGGGGATTTAAGGTAATTTTATTAGAAAAATCAGCCAATTTAGGTGGTAAAATTGCTAGTTGGACAATTGAATTTGGTCAAGAATCTTTTCAGATGGAACACGGATTTCATGGCTTTTTTCCTCAATATTATAATCTTAAAAGTATCATTAATGACTTAAAAATTAAAGATAATTTTAAATCTTTAGATTTCTATTCAGTTGTTTTTAGTCCAGAAACTTACAGTTATCAACCAGAAATATTTTATCCGAGTCATTCTGCTTTTCCTTGGAATATTATTGATTTGGCCTTTTGGTCAAAAAATTGCCTTAAATGGGGCATCAATTTAACGAATATTAATCATTGGCAAGTTTTTCAAGCGATTGCTGGATTTCAAATTCCTAAAAGTTTTGATCAGTTAGATAATATTGCTGTGACTGACTGGGTAAAAAATGGTTTTCCTCAAGGACTTTATGATTTATATTTTTTACCCTTTGCTAAATCAACTTTGAATTCCCCTGATACTTTAAGCACCGGAGAATTATTACAATTTTTTCATTTTTATTTCTTTGGAAACCCGGAAGGATTAGCTTTTAATGGGACAAAAGATGATATGGGAACTAGCTTGGTTAACCCTATAGTAACAGCGATTAAAAAACAGGGTAATGAAGTCATTTCAGAAGCAAATATCAATCAAATTACTTGTGAAAATGGAATCATTACTTCCTTAAATTATCAATCAGGAATGGCTAAAAATAATGTTGCTTTTTGGGTTGACAAAAATCCCATTTTAAGTAATAAGGAATTGACTTATTATGGAGCAAGTGATCGCGTTTTTTTGGAGACAGCAAAAAATCAAGAAACTATTTCCCTAACTTGTACTCATCAAGGTTGTACCGTCAATAAACAAGAAGATGGCACGTTTTTATGTCCCTGTCATGGTGCATTATATGATCAACAAGGAAAGGTATTAAAAGGCCCAGCAAAACAGAATTTATCTCGCTATAAAATTCAACAAAAAAATGAGAAATCAGCACAATTAATCACCGCGCATCCGAACTCATTAGAAACCCCCAAAACCCTAGAAGCAGATTATTATGTAATCGCCACTGATGTACCAGGAATTAAACATTTATGGCAGTTAATAGAAGGAGATATTAACCCTGATTTTACTCAAAATATTGAACAATTAGCGATTGCAAATCCCTTTGCCGTTGCACGGTTTTGGTTTGATCAAGATTTTGACTGGAAATATAGTGATTTTACCTCCATTTCTGGTTATAAACTTATCGATAGTATTACCTTATATCACCATATTCAAACTCAGTTTATTGAGTGGGCGAAAAAGACAGGGGGAAGTGTGGTGGAATTACACGCTTATGGTTACAAAGAACAAGAATTTCCGACCCAAGAAGCCTTATTAAATACCTTTGAACAAGAACTCTATGAAATTGTTCCAGAATTAAAGAAAGCTAAAGTATTGCATAGAGAATTGGTTAATCAGAAAAACTTTTCAGGATACCCACCCAATAGTTATAATTATCGTCCACAAACAACAACGGAAATAAATAACTTATTCTTAGCAGGAGATTGGGTCAAAATGCCTTTTCCTTGTGGTTTAATGGAAAGAGCCGTTAGTAGTGGATTATTAGCAGCCAATGAAATTTTACATCAAGAAGGACTACAAAGACGCAAAATACTAACAGTAAGACCAGAAGGTTTACTCAATATTTGAAATATACAGTATCTTGTTCCTAAAAATTTGAGAATACTCATGAATAATCAATCATTTTCCCACAGAATAAACTCTTTATCTCCTTTAAATCAAAAATCTTACGATAATAATTATCTTAATTATCGTCATAGTGATCCAGGTTCAATGCCAGGAACCCTACGCATTGCCCAAGATGCTCAACCTACGGAAATTAGCTTAATTGATTATACCCCAGAACAAGCAATTCAACAGAATAATTTAACGCCACAAGATTGTCTTTCATATCTTAATGATTCTTCGGTTTCTTGGTTTGATATTGCTGGTTTAGGGAGTGAAGAAATCTTACAACAACTCGCAGATATTTTTCAATTAGATAGCTATTTATTGGAAGATGTGGTCAATGTTCCTCAACGGCCTAAAATTGAGGAATTTCCTGAGCAATTATTGATCGTTACTCAAATGGTTATTCTTAAACCTAATGGACAAAGTTTTTGGCTTGAACAAGTTAGTTTAGTTGTGGCAAATAATTATGTTATCTCCTTTCAAGAAGAACCTTTTAAAGATTGTTTTGATCTCGTTCGTGATCGCATTCTTAATAATAAGGGAAAAATTCGCAGTTTGGGAACAGATTACTTAGCTTATGCGCTTTGGGATGCCATTATTGATGGATATTATCCGATTATAGAAGCATTTCGAGAACGAGTTGCTACCTTAGAAGAAGAGGTTTTATTTAATGCTAGTCTTAAAACTTTAGAGAAGATTTATACTGCCAAAAAAGAGTTACTATTTTTACATCGTGCAATCTGGCCACAACGCAATGCTTTAGAATTTTTAATTCAAGAAAATACCAAGTTTTTAAACAAAATAGTTCGGGTGGGTTTAAAAGATTGTTATGATCACACCTTACAAGTAAGTGAAAGCTTGCATTCTGGTGATGAACTCCTTGAAAGCTTGTTAAATCTCTATTTATCTTCTGTTAGTAATAAAACTAATGAGGTGATGAAATTATTAACCATTGTTTCTACAATTTTTATTCCTTTAACGTTTATTGCGGGAATTTATGGCATGAATTTTAATCCAGAAGCTTCTCCTTTTAATATGCCAGAACTTAATTGGTATTGGGGGTATCCTCTCTGTTTAGGGGTAATGTTAGGTATTTCTTTAACCTCGATTCTTTTCTTTTGGCGTAGGGGATGGTTTAAGCCGCAATTTCCTCGCAAAACCCGCTTTCATTTTCCCTCTGAAAGAAGTCATTAATTTGTTGATTAATGATTGGTTAATAGTTTATTTTGATAATAATAAAGTTTAATTCTTTTTGCTAGTGTACCTCATGAGTCAGGGAAACGCTATAGTCATCCCAAGTTGCTGGTTTCCATTCACATAAATTGTTAGTCACTGTTGCCTGTTGCCTCGACGGAAGCTCGGTAAGTCTTGTGGAAGGGATTTTCACTCGATTGGAGGAAGATTAAAGACCATCAATGCTGAGATATTGGAAGGTGTAGTGATTGGCGGATGCTTCTATGACATTTCTCTTGAGATTTACGTTAGCAGCTACGATGGTTGTTTTTATTGCTGATATTATTCCCTTTCCCGATTTTCCCCCTGGATTTGTGTCTCAAATGATTAGTCAAAATATCAACAACAGCAGTAATAACAGCCGTTAATGAGAGAAAAACATTTTTAATCCAATCACAATTAAAGTGGTTCCAAAGATTTTTTCAAGGAGATTTGTGGGCAAGTTGACCGCAATTTTAGCTCCCCATAAGCCTCCTAAGACAAAGCCTAAACAAATTAGAATAGCAGCTTTCCAGTTGACTAATCCTTGTTGATAATAAGTCCAAGCTGCTAAAATTCCAATGGGAGGAATTAATAAGGCCAGGGTTGTTCCTTGAGCTTGCTGTTGAGAAAATTTGAAGATAAAAATTAAAGCGGGAGTAATTAGTACACCGCCGCCAATTCCAATTAACCCACTCAGAATTCCCGCCAACATCCCTAGTAATAAAAACCCAATAATTTCCATTTTAGGTAAGTTCTTTAACGCTATTATTGACTATAACAATACTACATGATTTGTAAACTTAACGGTTTCATCTAGCATTAGGAGACTTGAATATTTAATAAAAATCATGAATTCTCTTTCGATGTTAATGATACTAAAGATGGCTGTAAAATGTTGCATCATCCGATCAAAAAAACAGCCATTTATCCGAGTCTTTTGTTATCTGATGCTAAGGTTAAAGAGATGAATTATCTCTTGCAAAAAACCTTAACAACAAGATAAAATAAAACGGAATCAAAATGCTTGTATCCATTCTTTCACTTCATAATCTGTCCAAATACCGTTTTTCCAATAGGGATCATTTTCAATTAATTCCTTGACTTTTTCGCTGTTTTCTGCTTCATAAATACCAAAGACTTTTGTATTATCTTTAGTGGGGCCAAGGGTAATTAGAATTCCCGCGTCTTTTTGTTTTTGTAACCCGTCTAAATGATCTTGACGGTAAGGAGTCCGCTTTTCTAAAGCGTTTTCGCAATAGTTACCAAATAAAATGTATTTCGGCATAATTATCGATTAAAAAAATTAAGGGTTTTGTGGGGGGTTAACAATTTTCTTGGGTAGGGGCGAACGGCCGTTCGCCCCTACATTGTATTAACTACGAAGGGTGACATCAAATTCTTTAACCAAGGTTTGACGAATCTTATCGTGGACAGGTTCAACATCCTCATCCGTTAAGGTGCGATCGCCTGAACGATAAACTAAACTAAAGGCTAAACTTCTTTGTCCTTCGGGGACGTTTTTACCCTGATAATCATCAAATAATTCTACCCCGGCCAATAAATTTCCTCCTGCTTTATTCATTGTTTTGGTCAATTCTCCCACAGTCACTTTAAGGGAAGCAAAAAAGGCCAAATCTCTTTCCACTGCGGGATAAGCAGAATAGGGTTGGAAATGAGGGGTTAATAAATTATCTTTATTGAGGGCATTTAAAAGACAATTGAAGTCTAATTCAAAGGCATAAACTGCATCAATTAAATCCCGTTGTTGCCGCAGTTGGGGATGAATTTGACCGAAAGTACCTAACCGCTTTCCATTTAACCATAAAGATGCGGTTCTGCCAGGGTGTAACCGTTGGTCTTGACTATCGGGTTGATATTCCACGACTAACCCTAACCTCTGAAAGATACTGTCCAAAATACCTTTGGCCTCATACCAAATCATGGGGTTAGGTTTACCACTTCTTGTCCAGCGGCCTTGGGGTAAAAAGTCACCCCCCATAATTCCCGCCAAATTATCCTGTTCGTGAATTTCTCCGTCAATACGGCGGAAAACACGCCCAATTTCAAAGCCATTGAGGGCCCCGTTTCCTTGGGACTGGTTATAAGCAAAAGCATCTATTAAACCATCAAAAAGATTAGTTCTGAGGGCAGAATATTCCGCAAATAGGGGGTTTGCTAAGACAACCTGGGCCCCTTCTGGTTTGACTAAGGAATATTGTACTAATTCTGTGAGGCCAACGGCGCGGAAAACTTCTCTAACTTTGCGTTGGGTTTGATCTTCGAGAGACAGTCCCCCTGCTTCGGTTTTGTCGGGAAGTTCATCACAAAAATGATCGTAACCGTAAAGACGGGCCACTTCTTCAATGAGATCAATTTCTCGTTCTAAGTCTCGGTAGCGGTAGGAAGGAACAGAAACCGACCAAACGTTCGTTCGGTTTTTAACGGGGCTTAATTGACAGCCTAAGTTTGTTAAAATGCGTTCTACATCATCAGCCGCAATTTGGGTAATCTCATCGCCTTTTTTGATGGGGCCTAAGACCTGATGAATCCGTTCTAACCGTAGAATAATTGATTGGGTGGATAGATCGGGACGGTTATCTGCGATCGCTTGGGTAATGGGGGTTCCGCCCGCTAATTCCGTAATTAGGGAAATGGCCCGTTGACAGGCTAATTCTAACTCAGATTGATTGATTCCTCGTTCATATCTGGTGGAAGCTTCACTGCGTAAACTTTGACCCCGTGAGGAACGACGGATCGTAACTTGTTCAAATAAAGCTGCTTCTAAGAGGATGTTTTTGGTTCCTTCATAGACTTCTGTTTCCTCTCCTCCCATAACTCCGGCGATCGCTACAGGGGTATCATTAGCGGTAATCAATAGGTTAACAGGTTTCAGGGTTCTGTCTTGGCCGTCAAGGGTTTTTAAGGTTTCCTTTTCTTGGGAAAATCTGACCCCTACGGTTAAGGATTTTTTGTTTCCTGCAACGGTTTCTAAGCGTTGCAGATCAAAAGCGTGAAGGGGTTGCCCCCATTCCAACAAAATTAAGTTAGTAATGTCTACTACATTGTTAATAGGACGGACACCGGCCGCTTCAAGTCGCTTTTTTAACCATTCAGGAGAGGGGGCGATTTTTACCCCTTCAATGACGGTTCCAATGTAAGCAGGACAAGCATTTTTTTCAAGAACGGTTATTGTTAGAGGATAAGTCTGTTTTTTGGGTAAGGGAGTTTTGGCGGGTTGGGGTAAGTTTAATTCCCCTCCGGTTAAGGCAGCCACTTCTCTCGCTACCCCGATCATACTCATCGCGTCGGCCCGGTTAGCGGTGGGGTAAATGTCCAAGATTACATCATCTAAACCCAGGAAGGGCCGAGCATCTGCCCCTAATTTTAGGTTATCCTCGTCAAAAATATGAATTCCGGCAGATTCTTTGGTTAAACCCACTTCTGCTAAGGAACAGATCATGCCTTCTGACTTAACGCCCCGCAGTTTGGCCGGTTTGATTTTTAGGTCAATTTTGGGTAAATAGGTTCCCATAGTGGCGACGGCCACATAAATATCGGCTTTCGCGTTGGGGGCCCCGCAAACGATATTTAAGGGGGTTTCTGCGCCAATATCCACTTGACAGACGCTTAATTTATCGGCGTTGGGGTGAGGTTGGCGATCTGTGATTTTACCGATCACAACCCCATCGGCCCATTGACGGCGATCTTCTATTTCTTCGACTTCTAGCCCCGCGATGGTTAAAATATCGGCTAATTCTTCAGGGGTGAGGGTGACGTTAACGAGTTCCCGTAGCCAGTTAACGGAAATCTTCATGGTTTAATATTTTAGTTGCGATCGGTGACCAGATCTTAGTTTACCGTGATCATTATATTCAGTAAAGTTGATTTATAATTAAGCCAAACAAATTCCAGACTATAAAAAAGCCATTAATCCTACTAACGAACAAGCTCAAGGGTCTTTGCGTGTCTGTCAGATGTTGTCTAATACTTATCGAGACATTCAATTATTCCGTTATGATCCCGAAACACAAGTTGTTTTTATTTTTGCAGGGGAAGAACTGCAAATTGTTGTACTTCCTAATGGACAATGGAGATTTTTAAATGAAACCGAATTTTGAAGAAATGACGAATAAAGAATTAATTGCCTATGCTTTAGCTCATCGTGATGATCTTGAAGCGTTACAAATGCTTTATCAACGTCGTACCCCTGATGAGGAAGCGACTTGGTATCCTGCGGTAACAATGCCTGATGGTACTCCTATTGAAGCAAATATTCATATTATGGAAACAGCGATTAAAAAGCGTATTGAACAAAGTAATTAGTTCAGGTTAAAAAAGCAATTTGATACAAAAGTTAGACGAAATAATCTATCTAAATCGGTGCGTTACGACATATAATTAGGTCGGTATAATTAAACAAATAAAACCTGTAGGGTGGGCAATGCTTGCAATAAGCTATAGATAAGCATTAGGGTGGGCAATGACCACCCTACATTTATTTGTAACCACCTACTTAGGAGAGTTTTGGTAGGGTCAATTCATGAATTGACCCTACAGATAATGCTGGTCTATTAGTTTTATTTAATTTTTTTTACTTGATTACCTATTTTAAACAACTTACTCTAAGTGGCTGAAATTTTGGAAAAATTAAATATTTTTTTTATGGCTTTACTTAAACTAGAAAAGCTAGGATTAAGCCTCTAGTTGCTATAAACAATTATTGTTAGAAATAGGGGATTTAGAATTCTATGGAAAAATGGTTAAAATTTACCAAGCAATTAATTATTATTGGATTTATTATTTTATTTAGTATCTTTTTTCTGGATTTTTGGGGATTTTCTCAAATTAGTTTGTCAGAAGATGCTCCAGGTAATACTAGAGAAAAACCAGCAGAAACTAATGTTATTTTGGATGGACAAAAACTTTTTTCAATTGATAGTCCTGCGGGTAGCTTTTCTCCCGAATTAAGGGCAGTTTATGTCTCACAAAATATTCAAGAGTTTGCTAAAAATTATAATCTCAATGTTGAAGATATTAAGATTATAAGGACGGGAGATTATTTAGATATAATAATCGGGGATAAAATTTTAAATTCAGTGACTCCTGAAGATGCTAATAAAACAGGTATTATGCAGCAAAAATTAGCTGAACAACATCTTCAGATTATTCAACAAACTGTGCAAAAGTATCGGGTAGATAATAGTTTAAGCACTTTTCTCTTTAGTTGCTTAAAATTCATCCTGTTAACGGCATTTTCTATTTATTTTTATGTTTGGCTAAAAAGTGATTTACGTCATAAAATTTATAAAAAACTATTTCAGAAACTTGAGCAAATCATAAACAATATAATCCCTAGTATTGAACAACAAACTTTACTGAGCAAAATCATTAATTTTATTGGTTCTTTGTTCTATTCTTTACTATTAATTACCCTTAATTGGTTATTATTTATTTCCTATGGCATTTTAGCATTAAAAATCTTTCCAAAAACCAAAGATATAAGCAAAAAAATAATTAGTATTATTGAGAATGAATTTAATTTTATTGGCAACAAAATTGTTGATTATTTACCTGATTTATTTATGATTTTATTTATTGGGAGTATTGGTTACTTTTTGATTAAAGTCATCAATTTAGTCTTTGAAGAAATCAAAAATGGCAATCTTGAATTTTCAGGCTTTTATCCAGAATGGCATAAACCGACTAAACGGTTAATTAATGGGTTAATTATCATGATTACTGTGATGGCAATTACCCCTTACTTACCTGGGTTTAACTCTCCTGCTATCAAAGGAATTACCATATTTATCGGGGCTTTAATTTCTTTAGGATCATCAGGAACAATTTCTAATTTATTAGCAGGAATTGTTTTAATTTATACTCGATCATTTAGACTAGGGGACTATATTAAAATCAATGATATTAGAGGAGAAGTTATCGCAACTAATATGTTAGTGACTCGATTGATGACTTTTCATAAAGAAGTCATCACCTTTTCTAATACTCAAATTTTAAGTAGTCAAGTCACTAACTATAATATGGGAATCAATAACAAAACTCAAGGGGTATTATTAAATGTTACCATAACTTTAGGTTATGATGTTCCTTGGCGCAAAATTTACTCAACTTTAATTAAAGCAGCATTAAAAACAACAGAAATTTTAGCACAACCTGAACCCTTTATTATCCAGGAAGGATTTGATGATTCTTATGTCAGTTATACCTTAAATGCATACACGAAAAATCCGAATAAAATGATGTATATTTATTCCCATTTATACGAAAATATTCAAGATTGTTGTAATGAAGCAGGGATTGAAATTCTTTCCCCTGAATATTTACAATTACGAGATGGTAATCATACTACGATTCCTGACGCTTACTTAGCCAAAGATTATCAATCTTCTCAATTCCAAGTTAAATTCAAAAAATCCATAGAATAAGCTAAAATTTAAAAAGAAACTAGGTTTTTTATAGATAGCTACTGAGATTTTTTCGACAATCCTAAAAAAAATCTACTACAGCTTGTGCAATCATTTCTGCTCCATCTTTTCGTAAAATTTTACCAATTTTTGGCGGGTGAGGGGACTGATTTAAAAATTCCCAATTTCCTTGATAAAAAGTCTCGGTATTAATAATTTGATGATCAGCATAATTTTCAATACCTTCTAATAATAAAGCAGCCTCAGCAAAATCATCTCTAGTTAAGGATACAATAGGAAAATCTAAACGCATTGTCTCTGAAAAGGTACTAAAACCAGGTTTAGAAATTACTCGTCCACATATTGGCATAAAATCTACAGGACGCAATAAAGGTTCACTAATTTTTATGATATTAGGTAAATCAGGAGCTTGGCGATCAAAAGTAATAAATTGCCAGTCAGAAAATTGAGCTAAATTTTGATAAGGAATTTGGTCTAAACCTAAGCCACCAAAGGTTAATAAAATGGTTTTATCTTGGGCAACATTTAGCTTAAAGTTAGTTTTTAATTCTTCAGGAGAATAACGAGGAGTTCCCCCAGTTAAACCCACATCAATAATAGAATTAAAAGCGTTCATGGGTTCCGCCATTGGGAGACGAAATAAGCGATCGCATTGTTGATAACAGTCTTTGATCCAAGTAACAATATCATCAAATTCTTCCCCCCAAGCTTGATAAATAAAATCCCAACCAAAATTACTCATCATCCAACAAGGAATGCCGGCCAATTTAGCAATGGGAGCCATTAAAGGAGGAATATCTGCTAAAATAAGGTTAACTTTATTGGTTTTAATAAAGTTAACTTCTCCCGCAATTAAGGCATTCCGTTTTTTATAAATTTCCTGCATTTTTTCTAGGGTTGCTGGTTTATCCATTTTAAAACTATCTGATTGAATTACCCCCACATCAAAAGCTCTCGGACGGTAAATAAAATCTCCTGGAATATAGGATTCTAATAACCATCTGGGGGCAGTTGTAGCGAGAATTAACAAGATCTCAGGATTCAATTTTTGGATAGCAGCAGCTACGGTAGAAATTCGCACAGCATGACCAAAACCATGGCCAGTGGCTGCTAAATAAAGGATCGGACGAGAATGATTGATTAAGGAAGTCATTTGCTTAAAGGGCAAAGATTTTCTAACTATTTATACCCATAAATTATAGCAGTTATTCAAGAATAATCAATTAATATTTTCCCCAAAACCAATTACCAGGAGCCTCAAAATCTTCACTATAGAAAAACTCATTAAGTAAGATATTTAATTCATCTTTTGTCAGATAGCCATCTTGATTTAAGTCTAACTTTACAAAAGTCTGATTAGCTTCTTGATCGGCAATTTCATAGATTTGATAAAATCGTTTAAATTCATCTAAACTGATCTTATCATCTTGAGAAAAATCCATAGTTTTTAGGGTAATATTAATCAAACCCTGTTTAATATAGTGAGCTTCAAACTTATCTAGCATTTGTTCCAAATACCATAACCATTCAGCTTGGGTGATTTTTCCATCGCCATTGCGATCAGACCAAACTTGCAAACGACTACTAAAACCCGTCCAGAAAAAATGGAGTTCTTCATACTCAGGCGATCCCAATTTCCAGCCTCTCAGATTAGTAATTTCATTAACAGCTTGACTAAAATCTTCAGGACTCAGTACGCCGTCATTATTACGATCTAAAATATGAAAAAAATGAGTTAGTTTTTGTTGTCTAAGTTGGCTAAGCATTTTGGTCTAATTTAGAGATAACATAGCTATTTTACAGCAGTTTACCTTAAATACAAAAATCCTCCGTACTATAATAGCCGGAGGGATTTTAAAAGGCACAAAACCTTATTAGAATTAGCCGTTATCACCAAACATTTGATTTTTTAAAGCATCAAATTCAGCCAATAACTCTTTACGGTTAGAGGCTTTCCAGAGATAACGCCAGACAAACCAAGCCGTATAAGCTAATCCTACAATTTGTAAGAGAGGAGCTAACAGCGGAATATCATCGATCGCACCCAAAACGGCAACGATAATTTTGACGCTAATAATCGCCAAAAGTAAGAGGCCAAGAGTAGTTAAGGGTTGTTTATACTCACTAAAAAATTGTCCGACATATTCGGGAACTTTAGCGAGGATATCCACAACGGGAGTCAGCCATTCTTGCCAGGGTTGATCCCCAAGAGAAGGCTTTGTCGTCATTGTCCCTGGTGCTTCGCCACTCAAGTCTTTGGGCGTTGTTTGTTGTTGAACATTAGATTCCATCTTTGATCTATCCTTATCGCAATCTAAGATTTGGAGGTTGTTTAAGGGCGAGAAGACAATCACACTATATGTTAGTAGACCTTCTAGCTTCTGCCCATCTTATCAGACACCTTTGAGGCGTAGATCGTTTCAGTCAGGCAACTATTAACACTCCTATTCAAGTTTATAGCCCCAGGATGTTTCCTAGGGCCAGTTCAATCAAGTCTAGGGATTTAAGTACAATAACGTTACATTAGTTAATGAATGGACAATAAAGTAGGTTCTGTTTGGGATGGGGTTGCTTGAGGTTGAGTCAACTGCCCACAATAAATCTCACAAGAATTATTAGGACTTTCGATTAATTTAACTTTTTCAAGTTGGGCCCCCAGGTTAGCAATGGGTTGCTGCAGTAGTTGGGCAATGTGTAGGGCAATATTTTCAGCAGTGGGAACCACTTGGGCAAAATAGGGGATATCTTTATTTAAAAAGCTGTGATCAAAGGGTTCTACGACATAATCGTTAACAATGCTTTGTAAATCCTCTAAATCCACCAACATTCCCGTACGGGAGTCAATTTCGCCGCTTACGGACACTTCTAAATGATAATTATGACCATGGCCATTGATACGGGCGCATTTGCCATAAATTTCGGTGTTTTGTTCTAAACTGAGGTGAGGCAGGGCCAGACGATGGGCTGCACTAAAATGGGTTTGAATGGTTAAAGTCGCTTTCATGGCATTTCCTTGATATTCGGCCCACATTTGGGGATGTTCAAATAGTTGAATCTTGACGAGGGGTAAATGGGGGGCTAACCGTTGCCAGATAACTCTGGCAATGTTTTCCGTGGTGGGTAGGGTGGTTTGAAATTCTGCCCAAACGTCGTTAAGGTAAGCACAGTCGAGTTGACTGGTAACTGCGTCTTTAATAACTCCTTTGACGGTGGAGAGGTTTTCTACCATGCCATACTCGTCTATTTCACCTAATAGGGAGACAAATAAGACATAATTATGTCCATGACCAGGAAAACGACTACTAGCCCCAAATTGTCGTTTATTTTTGGCTTCTTCCCATTCTGGCAACCAATAGCGGTGACTCGCTGAGAATTGAGCGCGACGGTTGATAATACATTGCATAGCGATGGTTGAAAATTGGGTTTTGTAAAGTTAGATGAACTTCCCTTTTTTCCAGGATAAACGGTTTCGAGGCATTTTTGTGAAACCCTTGATCCTGAAGAAGTTTTTTAGAGATGCTAAATCTTTGCCAAACAATGGGCATAATCAATAATAGACAGGAAATCTTACATAATTAATCTGTCCTAGGGGATTAATGTTAAACTAAATAAGCATTTATGTCTTTTATTTTCTGGTTAGTTATTGTCATTAACAAAAATCATGATTGAAGTTTTTGGAGACTTTACCGAGCAGCTTTCCTTACATCAGGGTTCCTTAGAATTAATTTTTTCTCCGAGTTCAATTGCTCTTAAAAAACGCTGGAGAAATAATCGCTTATCAGCCTATTTTGTCGCAGATTATTGTTCATCTTTTATTCCGGTTGATGAAGACAATAATCAGGACAAACAACGGATTAAAGAAAGTAAAGCGATTGTTAGTTATGTGGCTAATGAGTTAATAGAAAATGCCATGCGTTACAATGATGCTCATACCCAAGATAAAGTAAAATTTGGCATTTATTTTCTAGATTCTCCTCAAACAACTGAAGAATTGACAGTGGTTATTATGACGATTAATCGAGTCAGTGAATCAGACATAAAACCTCTGAAAAATTTAATTAATGAAGTCCTAGAATCCGATCCAGATGAGTTATATCTTACTAGGATTGAAAAAAGTCTTGAAAATCAAGATTCTGATACATCGGGACTCGGTTTTCTGACCATGATTAATGATTATTCTGCTAAACTAGGTTGGAAATTTGAGAGACAACCACATGATTATAATGGTATTTTTGTCACAATTATGGCAACCATCAAAATTTAGCTTGCTCTCTATTCCTCAGTAACCATCATGTAAAAAAAGGAGAAGAAAGACAATGACAGAACAAGAAATCAAAGGTGAAGATTACAGAATTTTCTGTGATTATGAGACAACAATTATTAAGTTTGAAGGTGACTTAAGTCTAGAAGGAGTGAAAGAATACCAACCGATCATTGAGTTATTAGAAAATGTTGCCAGTAACGCTTCCCAGCAAATAACATTAGATCTTAAAGAACTCTCTTTTTTAAATAGTTCTGGCATCAGTATGTTATCAAAATTTGTGCTAAGTTTTAGAAATAATAACCAGATTCAATTAGTAATTTTAGGTTCAGATGAAATGCCCTGGCAAAAAAAATCTTTAAAAAATTTGAAGAAATTGTTACCCAATTTAACCCTAGAAATCAATTAAATTATTGTTGTTTAATCACTAACAAAGTAATATCATCAAACACCCGTTGTTCTCCAATATGGCTATGGACATTTTTAATCACTGCTTGCTGAATTTCTTGGGCAGAAAATTGCCAATTTTGATGAATTATATCACACAGTCTATCTAGTCCATAATGAGTTTTATTGATATCTCTTGCTTCTGTAATTCCATCAGTATAGAGAACCACTCCATCCCCAGAATTTAACTCAATTGTAACCTGATCGATAAAATTAGTAATTTCCTGATCTAACCCAATAGGAAGACCTAAATCCATTGTATCAACAAGTTCAATTTCCCCGGAGGCCCGTACCACAATGACATCTTCATGTTGTCCGCTTAAACTGATGCTTCCTTGGGAATAATTAAGAATAGAAAGGGTCAGATTTTTGTCTGAGTTCATGCGCTGCATATTTTTATAAATCACGCGGTTAAGGGTCGCTAAAAAAGTTACACTATCGATTTTTTGTAATTCTTTGAGAGTCCTTACTGCTGTTTGAGTCATCACCATCAAAAGACCACTTTCTAACCCATGACCCGTTACATCTCCAATCCCAATTGTTACCACATCATTAGTATAAAGAACATCGTAATAATCTCCGCCTACCTCTTCTGCTGGTTCCATAAATCCGGCAATTTCTAACCCTTGAATTCCTTCTAGTTCTTCTGGTTTAGGGAGAATTAATTGCTGTATTTGACGGGCCACATCTAATTCCGCACCAATCCGAATATTTTCTGCTTTTAATTGTTTATTAAGCAAACTAATTTCTTCATTAGCAATTGCTAATTGTTTGGTGCGTTCCTTGACCTTAGCTTCTAATTTTTCTTGTAATTCTTTACGGTCTGTAATTTCAGTTTGAATCGCCAAGTATTGAAAGACATGGGCAAATTCATCCATAAAAGGAACAATGGTGGTATCAACCCAATAATAGGTTCCTGTTTTCGTTTTATTTTTAATTTCTCCCCGCCAAATATCTCCAAGAGTAATAGTTTCCCAGAGTTTATTATAAAATTCAACTCCATGATAATTAGAATTAACAAGATTATAGGTATTACAGATTAATTCTTCTTGGGAATAACCAGAAATTTCACAAAATTTATCATTAACATAAGTAATCATTCCAGTGAGATCAGCAATACTGACAATGGAAGATTGATCCAAAGCATACTTAATATCAGATAATTGTTTGAGAGAATTTTCTAAACTTTTAGCATAGTCACTAACCGTTGCTACCATACGATTAAAGGCCAAGGCTAATAGTCCAATTTCATTGCGATCTCGGACTGCTATATTGAATTCATAATCTCCTTTTTCAACCCTTTTAACTCCTTCAATTAGTAAGTTTAAATCCTGAGAAATACTACCTACTAAAACATAAGTAATCAGACTAATTCCGATAAAAAGTAAGGCAATCATAGCAACTTGTTTAAGGGTAGCTATTAGGATTTGATGTTCAATTAACTGCCAATATAAACCAACATGAACTTGACCACTAACCCCAGCCAAAATCGGTGACTGAATATCAATGACTCGACCAAAACCAGCTATGTCTAGATCTTGGATTAAGGGAGTTTCTGTCAATTCTTCTGCTAGAAGATTAACCGTTGAAAGATTATGATTAGCAAAAATTTCTGGAATTGTCGGCACAAAAGTATGAGAAATAATTTCTCCTTGATCATCTTCAACAAAGATATAAGCAATGCCATTAATTTCTAGATAATCATCAATAGATGCTTGAATCGTTTCATAGGGACTATTAAATAAAAGATGACTGCTAGAACGAGCAATCGATTGAGTGAGGGACATCCCTTTGTTCTTATATTCTGCTACCAAATAGGTATTAAGATTCCACACTGAAAATAGGGAAGTCAAAATGGCAATAATAGCGAAAAGGATGACCGCTGCTATCAGGGCTTTTTTTAGTAATTTTGACATTTTCATCGTCATTTTGACCACTGTTTCCAACTAAAAATTGGGACAAAGTGATTGTCTTTAACAGTCATATAATAAATTTTATGTAATCCTTGATGAGATTGAGCATTAAATTCCACAGGAACATCTAAACCTAAATCAAAATCATGAATGTTTTCAAGGGTTGTTTTTAAGTTTTTTCGATCAGATAAATTAGGTGAATCTTGCAGAATTTTGACTAATAATTTAGCATTCAAAAATCCCTCAAAACTCACAAAACTATAAGGGAGATTTTGATAGGGTTCAGGGACTAAATTTGGCGGTGGTTTTTGTTGATAAGCATCCCTGAGATTCCGATATTCTTTAACTCCTGGTAAAGCAATATTTTCATAACTGGGAACCACTTGGGAATTAATCAGATTTTGGGTGTAATCTATCCCTGTACTGCGAGAAGTTTTTAAGAGTAAATCCAGTAAACTTTCGCTGCCGACAAAAGAAAGATTGGCGATAGGAACATCCCAATTGCTAGTTCTAGCATCCCGAATAAAACCAGCACAAGCTTGATAGCTTCCAATAGAAATAATTGCGTCAGGTTCTGCTTTTTTTAAGATATCTACTTGAGCTTTAAAACTGCTATGATATTCTGTCCCTCTGCGATAAGTTGCTTCACCGACAATCTTAAATCCCTCAGCTTTTAGCTGACGTTTCACCCCATCCCAACCACTGCGCCCATAGGCATCAATTTGATAAAAGACAGCAATTTTTTTACGCCCAATTTTCAGGAAATTTTTGACTAACCCCGCCGTTTCTTCTCGATAGGATGGCCTCAAATTAAAAACAAATTGATTATAGGGAGATTGACGATGGGATTGGGCCCCAGTAAAAGGAAAAAAGAGAAAAATAGGCTTATTTTGATACTTGATAAATAAAGGTAAAACTCTTGTCACTGTCGGGGTTCCCAGATAATTAAACAAGAGAAAGACTTGATCTTTTTCGATTAGACGGGTAGTATTTTGGATAGCAGGTAGGGGATTATAGCCATCATCATAGGCTTGAATGACAATGGGACGGCCCTTGATGCCCCCAGAACGATTAATATAGTCAAAATAAGCCATTGAACCTTGATAAAGTTCGATTCCTAGGCTACGGGATGCCCCTGTAAAAGCAGCTGACATTCCAATCTTAATCGGTTGGGGTTCTGCATATATTAATTGCTGGGATTGTGCATAGACTAGCTTGGGATGAATGAGGAGACAGATACAAAGTAAAGTGGCAAAAACAACGAAGAATTTGCTGATTAATTTCATCGCTATGGTAACAGAGTCTCTTTTTGATATTTTACTCTTGATTAACCGAGATTTAACGGAGAATTTTGGTTCGTAGGGGTAATTCATGAATTACCCCTACAGATAAAATAAGTCCTGATCCAGATAATTAAGCAATTTGTCAAGTAAACTTAATAAAAAAATGTAAAAATCAACTGCTAGCTTAATGCTTGTGATTGGGAATACTATAGGAAAGAGTCCCACTGAGTTTATGCTTAATGCTGAACAGAGGAAAACAGACTCTAGTTAACTTGACTAGACTCCAAAAAGTGGGCAAATTAAGGCTACCGCTTATTATCATTGGCACTCATGAAATCTTTGAGAAAATCCTTACCCTTGATGTTTAAATTACTAGGGGGTGTTTCTACTCTATTATTGTCTCTGGGATCTTGGATGACTCCCGCATCGGCCGCAGAGCAATTAATGTTACAAATTGGCCCGTTGCGCCATAAAATTAGGGTTGAGGATTTAGAAAAGTTTGCTGATAAAGGAGAGTTATCTGCTGAACTGAAACCATACAGCTTTTTATTAACCCCTCAAGTTAAAGACATTTTACAAAGGAAATTTACCATTGATCCCTTGATTGCTGAACAGTTTTTGAACGATCTGTTTAAAAGTGATGATGGAGAAAGATTATTAAATCAAATTACTGCTGTTTTACCGAATAGTAACCCAGCGGAACTAAAAGGGGCTTTAAAATTACTCTTAAGACAAACAAGTCAATTGAGCGTGGTTAATTTATTACGAGTTTATCCCCAAGAAACTGTCACCATTGATCTCTCAAAAGCCGCCAGTTTAGGAATTCAATTAAATGCTTCTTTTTTACAAAGTCAATTAATTGCCCCTCAGTTAGAAAAAGCCTTAAAAACAACTAATTTAAACCCCATTGTCCCTCGTTTTGACCCCACAGCCCCAGGACAACAAATGGTGTTGACGGAAACCTTAGTCTTGAATGATCGTAGCCGCGATCGCCCAATTCCTATTGATATTTATTATGCAAAACAGACTCAAGGGCCATTAGTGGTGATGTCCCACGGGTTTGCTGCTGATCGCCGTTTTTTACGATATTTGGCCCGTCATTTAGCTTCCTATGGCATCACGGTGGTGTCCGTCGAACATCCTGGGAGTGATATTAATGCTTTAATTAAAACCGCCACTGGCCTGAAGTTTAGTCAAATTTTACCACCGGCCGAGTTTGTAGATCGCCCTCAAGATATTAGTTTTGTTTTGACTCAATTAACGACTTTAACGCAACAAAAAGGCCAGTTTCAGGGGAAATTTAACACCGAACAAGTGAGCATGATCGGTCATTCTTTTGGGGGTTATACGGCCTTAGCTTTAGGGGGGGCAACCTTAGATTTGAAAGCGTTGCGTCGTTTTTGCCAGGAAAATGAACCCCTAGGGCGATCGCCTGCGGATTGGTTACAATGTGCGGCCGGGGAACTGCCCTACAGTGAACGAAAATTTAAAGATCATCGTATTAAACAAATTATTGTCTTTAATCCTATTATTGGGGAGTTATTTGGTAATCACTTATCTGAAATTAACATTCCTACCCTGGTTTTATCCTCTTCTGAGGATGGCATTACCCCCACTATTCCCCATCAATTAAAACCCTTTCAACAACTGTCTGGGGAAAAGTATCTCATGGTAGCGGTGGGGGCCACTCACATGAGTGTGACGGATATTAGTAGTGCTGGTAGTGCGATGGGACAAAATACCTTAGTCAGAGAAGTGATGGGAATTAAAGCGGAACCCTTACGTCAGGTGGTTAGAGGGGTGAGTTTGGCCTTTATTCAACAGTTGACCCCCCAAGGGGCTGATTATCAAGGGTTTTTGACAGGGACTTATATTGAGTCTTGGTCTGAAAAAAACCTCAAGTTCCGCTTTGGGACTCAATTACCCTCAAGTTTAGATACTTGGCTCAATGTCCTAACCCTAGGCCATCAAAAAGTCTCTTTAACCCCGTTTAAACCCGATTTCTCCTCATTACCCATGGGGAACTTCCAACACTATTTTGTGGATGCACGACAGCAATTAATGAAACCTGAATCTAGTACGGAAAAACTCAATGAGTTGTTTACGGGATTACTTCATACTCACACGGGACAATTTGATCGATGGGGTTAAGAGCAAACCTGAGTTCGGGTTAAACACGGTAGATGAATCGTGAATAAACTGCCTGTCCTCAGTTGACTTTTAACGGTAAGATGACCTTGATGATGATGGGCGATCGCCTGAGCAATGGACAAACCAAGGCCAGTTCCTCCTGTTTTTCGAGCGCGGTCACTATCAACACGGTAAAATCGCTCAAAAATTCGATTCTGTTCTTCGATAGAGATACCAATACCTGTATCTTTAATCTTAATCAATGCAGTGCGTTCTTTTACCATGAGGCTAACCACTACCTGACCCCCAGTGGGGGTATATTGAATAGCATTCCCTATTAAATTTGAAACTAAACGGTATAGTTGAGACTCGTCTCCTAAGACATCAATTTGCTCATCAGGAATTTGCTCAATTAGGTCAATATCAGCAATGGTAGCAAGTTCTGAAAATTCTTCGATCAAATCACTTACTAAGTCATTTAAACAACAAGATTGAAACGGTTTAGATGATGATTGTGCTTCGAGACTGGTTAAGAATAGTAAATCGGTCACTAAATTGCTCAAGCGTCGTCCCTGTCGTTCTAACGTATGCAGCATCTTGGTTAAATCTTGGGGTTGTGAGGGTGGTATCCTTAAAACGGTTTCTATTGTTGCTAAAAGACTAGCCAGAGGCGATCTCAATTCATGGGCAGCATTGGCTGTAAACTGTTGTTGTTGCTGATAGGATTGATAAATAGGCTGCATAGCTAATCCTGAAAGCCACCAACTTGAGATGATAACTAACCCTAAAACCAGGGGAAACCCGATAATTAAAATAACTTGTATCCGCTTAACTTCAGCATCAAAGGGTTTTAAGGTACGTCCTAGTTGTAAATAACCCCAAGATGGATTAAGACGCTTCTGATGACCATCTTCATGAGTATCGGCACTGTGTAGAATAGTCGTAAATTGATGATAACGAATACCCTGACTTGTAAGGGTTTGCCAGGGGTTAGAATTTAAGGCTTGAGACAGATTAGCTGGTTGGTTTGGAGAAAAAGCTAATAGTTTGCCTTGATGATTAAAAAGACGAATATAGTAAGTATTGCGATCGCTAATTCCTGTAGTATGTCTTTCGATTAAGCTAGGATTAGCATTGCAAGGTTGTTCCACTAAACACAATTCTGGCAAAATACGCTTTAATACCGTTGTCGGATTTTCTGAAGGAGGTAACATGGGTTCTAAACTATCGTGAAGTGTCCCAGCAATTGATTCTATTTCCCTCTCCATTGCTTTCCAATTAGACTGAACTAAAGAACGATAAATTCCCAACCCCGATAAACTTAAAATAACCCCCATTACCAAGGTGTACCAAAAGGCTAACCGCAGACGACTATGACGAAATAATTGGGAGGTTTTCATTCATTCAAGAGCAACTTTTGTATTAGGTTCAAGCAAGGGCAAGATTTGAGTTAAAGCGATAACCTTGACCTCGGATAGTTTCAATGGGACAAATACAGTTATAATTTGCTAATTTACGCCGTATTAAGCGCATTTGTGCTGCAACGACGTTACTCATGGGTTCTGCATCAAGATCCCAGAGTTGATTACGAATTTTACTCCCTGAAATAATGCGATCGGGATATTTCATCAAGTAAGCAAAAATTTGGAATTCTTTGACCGTTAAGGGAATGGTTTGAGGGGGTTGGGTAACGTTGACACAGAGGACGTTATTAGCGTCATCTAGGGTAAATTGACCGATGGTTAGGGTGTGGGGCTGAAATTGGGGTGATCGCCTTTGTAATGCCCGCAATCGTGCCAGTAACTCCTCCATAACAAAGGGTTTAACCAAGTAATCATCGGCCCCTGCATCTAATCCTGTGATGCGGTTTTCTGGTTGTCCTAAAGCGGTTAACATCAGCACAGGTAAGGGGTTTTGATGGGATCTCATTCGTTGACATAATTCTAATCCTGAAAGCTTGGGTAACAGCCAATCAATAATGGCTACAGTGTAGTCTGTCCATTCATTTTCTAGATAGTGCCAAGCTTCTACACCATCTACAACCCAATCAACAATATATTTTTCACTGACTAAAACCTGTTTTATGGCTAGTCCTAAGTCTTCTTCATCTTCTACTAATAAAATTCGCATTGTTCAAAAAAATACTGTTACAAGTCTAATTTATTCTACTGAAATTACTTTGATTTCATCTAGATTTCATCTGCTTTATGGCAGACTATTAAAAACTTTGGATCAGCCATGCTTTTTGTGAGGAGTTATTATGAAAGCCTTGTCACTCGTTAGTCTTCTTAGTCTCAGTTTAACCCTCGGTGTGCCTACCGTTGTCCTTTCCCATGTGGGCCATGGAGATGAGTTTCAAGCAACGGGGGGCATTCAAAAAGTACAGATGAATGCCGAAACCGATCAGATGTTAGGCATTGTTGTCACCCCTATTGAGCAAACTGCCGCCGATGGTGTAGGGGTGATGATTCCCTTTTCTGCCCTGGTAGACGCAGACGGGAAGCAGCTTGTCTTTGTCCAGTATGAAAATTATTATGAGCCAGTGGAAGTGACCACAGGGGCAACCCAAGGCGAACTAATTCAAGTAACGAAAGAATTGTCAGTTGGGGAAAAACTTGTTATTCAGGGTAGTTTATCTCTGTATGCTGAGTCTCGCAAAACCAAAACGGCTGAAACTGAGCCAACATCAGAACCAATTACAACGTCTGAACCTGAGCTAAACCACGCTGAGGCAGATGCTCAAGGCATTCCCCATAGTCATGATAATACAGGGAATATGGTTAAAGAATCATCCCAAGGAACAGAAGAGAAATCAGATGGTTTCCCCATTATTACAATGGCTGCTATTGGTGGGGGAGCAGTAGTTTTAGTCGGTGGAGCATTAGCCATTATAGGAAGTGGTGGGAAAAAGAAAGGCTCTTTATCCAATAGAAGATAAGCATTAACAAACATTCAAGGTTAGCGACACAGAGCTTTTGATCAAGTTCTCAGCTTTGCTGTGGCTTTCCTCATCTTCAAGATTAATAATACTCACCGACTGATTTAACAATGCTTAATTCAATTCTTAATCAGATTATAAAAAGTTCAATTAACCAACGATGGTTAATTGTTATTGGAGCTATTTTAATCACCCTCTGGGGCGTTTTTAATGTTACTCAAATGCCCTTAGATGTGTTTCCCGAATTTGCTCCTCCTCAAGTAGATGTTCAAACAGAAGCCCCTGGACTGGCCCCCGAAGAAGTCGAGTCTCAACTTACCCTCCCCATTGAAAGCGCGGTTAATGGCTTACCAGGAGTGACAACGGTGAGATCCTCCTCGAAAGTCGGGTTATCAATGGTACAAGTGGTATTTGACCAAAATGCAGACATTTACAAAGCCCGACAAGCAGTCACAGAACGACTACAACAGATTAGCAGTCAATTCCCCGAAAATGCCCATCCCCCTGAAATTTCACCTTTAGTTTCCCCATTAGGCACGATTTTACAATACGCCTTCACTGTCAACAACCAAGAACAAACCTCCATGATGGCGTTACGTCAGTTGGTAGAAGGAACCGTCAGTAATCAAATTCTCTCGGTGCCAGGGGTTTCTCAAGTTACGATTTATGGAGGAGATGAACGACAGGAACAGGTTTTAGTTGATCCTCAAAAACTAAGATCCCGCAACGTTTCCCTCACAGAAGTCACCGAAGCGGCCAAAGGAGCTAATTCTAACGCCCCAGGGGGCTTTCTCATTGGGGGAGGCCAAGAACTGCTAATTCGTGGAATAGGACAAATACAGTCTATTGAAGATTTACAGCAGTCTGTTGTCAAAGTTGAAAACGGAAAACCCATCTTACTCAAAGACGTGGCAGTGGTCAAAACAGGATCAGCCCTAAAACGGGGAGATGCTAGTTTAAATGGGCAACCTGCGGTAGTAATGATGATCAATAAACAGCCTGATGTAGATACACCCACAGTTACTCAGGCAGTTGAACAAGTTATTGCTTCTTTAGAGCCTAGCTTTCCGTCTGATGTACAAATTGCCAGAACCTTTCGTCAAGCTAATTTTATTGATTCTGCCATTCGTAATGTCAGTGGTTCTCTTATTCAAGGCATCATCATTGTTTCGGTGATTATGCTCCTGTTTTTGATGAACTGGCGCACCGCAATAATAACCCTCAGTGCCATTCCTCTGTCTTTAATCATTGGCTTATTGTTCATGAAAGCCTTTGGTTTGGGCATCAATACCATGACCCTAGGGGGGTTAGTGGTGGCCATTGGTTCGGTGGTGGATGATGCCATTGTGGATATGGAAAACTGTTATCGGGGACTCCGCAGCAACCAAGCTAGAAGCAACCCAAAACATCCCTTTCAAGTGGTTTATGACACCTCTGTTGAGGTCAGACTGGCGGTAATTTTTTCCACGGTTATTATTATTGTGGTATTTGCCCCGATTTTTAGTTTAACGGGGGTAGAGGGACGTATTTTTGCCCCTATGGGGTTAGCTTATTTATTCTCTATTGCTGCCTCTACCCTAGTGGCCATGACCCTTTCTCCTGCTCTGTGTGCCATTTTATTGGCCAATCAAACCTTATCCCAAGAAGGGACGTTTATTTCTCGCTTAGTCATACGGCTTTATCGTCCTTTACTCAATTTATCTCTAAAATTGCCGAAAATCATTCTCTGTTGCGCTTTGGCTGCTTTAGTTGCTACCTTTGCCATTGTTCCGAGTTTGGGACGGGTATTTTTACCAGAATTTCAGGAAAAATCAATGGTTAATTCGATGGTGTTATTTCCTGGGGTATCTCTAGAGATGACCAACCGAGCAGGAATCGCTCTGTATAACTCCCTTAAGGATAATCATCTGTATGAGTGGGTACAGGTACGGTCAGGACGCGCCCCAGGGGATGCAGACGGAGCAGGGGTCAACATGGCTCATGTGGATGTAGAATTGAGTGATTTAGCCCTGAAAGACCGTGAAACCAGTGTCAAACAGCTACGGGAAGCCTTCTTAAAGTTGCCTGGAGTAGCTCCCAATATTGGGGGATTTATTTCCCACCGTATGGATGAAGTGTTATCGGGGGTTAGAAGTGCGATCGCCGTAAAAATCTTTGGCCCCGATTTGATCGAACTCCGCAAGGTGGGCGAACAGGTACGCGATGCGATCAAACCCATTAAAGGACTTGTAGATTTACAGATTGAACCCCAACTACCCATCCGTCAGGTACAAATTCACTATGATCGCGCGGCAGCCGCTAACTATGGTTTAAGTATGGAGGCAATTTCAGATGTTGTGGAAACGGCTCTCAATGGTCAGGTTGTTTCGCAAATTGCTGAAAATCAGCAGCTTATCAACATTACCGTTGTATTACAGGAATCGGCTCGCAATAGTCTAGATGCCATTCGCGCCCTTCCTATCTCCACCCCCAGGGGACAAATTATTCCCTTGAGTACCGTTGCCAAAGTAGAGTACGGTATGGGAGCGAATGTGGTGAATCGAGAAGACGTTTCACGCTTAATTGTGGTTTCTGCTAACGTTGGTGGGCGTGACTTGGGCAGTGTGGTAGGCGATATTCAAGCGACGATTCGCCAAAAGATACAATTACCAAAAGGCTACTTTATTCAATATGGCGGACAGTTTGAAGCTGAACAAAATGCCACCAATAACCTATTGGTGTACAGCATTCTAGCGGCGATCATCATTGCCATCTTGATGTTCTTCTCCGTTAACTCCCTTCCCGCAACCATCGCCATCATGATTAACCTACCCTTGGCGTTGGTGGGGGGCATTATCTCGATTGCGCTGACGGGGGGCGTGATTTCCATCGCTTCTCTCATCGGGTTTATTACGTTGTTTGGGGTGGCTGTCCGCAATGGCTTATTGCTGGTAGATAACTATAACAACAAGTTTGCCCAAGGAATGCCCCTTAAAGCGGTGATTGTTAAGGGTTCCTTAGAACGGGTAAATGCTATCCTGATGACTGCCCTTACCTCAGCTTTGGGTATGTTTCCCTTGGCGATCGCCTCTGGAGCCGGAAATGAAATTTTACAACCATTGGCCATTGTGGTTTTGGGTGGGTTAATTACTTCGACGGCGTTGACTTTGTTGGTGATTCCGGCCCTCTATGCCAAGTTTGGCAAGTGGTTGATGCCTAAACAAAAACCTGCCAACTTTAAGACGCACTTCCAGGTGAATGAGGAACCTGAAGTATTAGTTAAGTCGCAATTATAGTCCTTTGTTTTATGATTGTCTATAAACGCAGTCGTATGGGACTTTGACAAAAAAACAGAGAGCAGGAATCATACCTACTCTCCAGTGCAGAAAAGGGAAAGAGTGATCAATATTAACAGATCTTTCCCTCAAGATTGGCCTATTCTTGGACGGGAGGACGTTCGCCAGGAGCAAGATCAGGACCCCCAATACTTCCAGCAATACCAGTTTGAAACTGAGTAAGAACTTTGGGAGCTTCAAGTCTGGCGGCGTTGTCTGGCTTCAATGTGAAGATCACATTACGGGTGGAGGCATCTTTAGGATCTTGAGAAATAAAGATGACTCGTTGTCCGTTAGCTGTCCCGACAAGACTAGCTTCACCGATTTGAGCAACTTGCTCAGGGGTGGTTAGGCCATAGGCGTAGGAGAGATTGGTTAAACGCGCACTGACAGCTTGACAGCGGCTTTCGGGAGTGTAAGAACCCTTGGGATGATCGGAATCCAAGGTGGCTGACCAGTTGACTAAAGCGGTGGGGCTTTCATACATCACTTCTTCGCTGTAAACAGGATAGTGATCAGGATCAACGGTTTGTTCTACCATTCTGGCTGTGGTGGCATAAGTGCCATCTGCCTGAGCTTCACAAGCAAACACCATTTTCTGTTGAACATGGGGAGTAACGGCTCGGTTACTATCCCAATCAATAGGACTAGGAGATCCTTCAGTTACCATGTTGGTTTCAGGATACTTAAAGTGTTGGGCTTGGGCTTCGGAAATAGCACCGAGTACACCAACAGCAGCCAACGCACCTACAGCAATAACCTTAGCGTAATTGTTAACCATTTTGACCTCCAAAGAGTGTAAGAAGCAGTGTTGTCATAGCAACTGCTATATTTTTTTAATTTGCCCTTAGCTAAATTAGCTTAGGGTCTTCGATACTGCCTCACACCACACGTTTTAGGTCGCTAAATTGTTTCTCTCTGCCTAGCGCCTTACTTCCTATAATAATTATTCTAGCCCTTCAGTTTTGTTCAAAACTAACAATCATAGCATTATTTTACAATTGCTTGTTTTCTCTCGTATTTCGTTAAAAATGATTGCGAAATATAACATAATATTCTATCTTAAATGGAAGAAAATCTTGAAAAACTTAAGACTAAGTTTATAATCAATCTTACTCTGAGATCGTTTCTGAGAAAACACGATAAAATTGAAGTATTCCGTTGGTAATAGAGATGACGATGAATACAATACAAGAGCCATTAGAAGTCTATCAAGGACAATTTGGACAATTTACCATTACCCCAGAAGATCGCCGGGGAGTGAAGATTTATCGAGGGGGTTTATTATTAGCGGCGTTAAGCTTTGCTGTGGGCAGTGGACTAATTCTCTGGCAGGGAGCAACTCCCCTCATCTTAAATTTACTGACACCGTTATTTGGCCTATTTTGTCTCGGTCTTGCCATTAGTTTAATCACGATTCATATTTATTTAATTCCCCTTCATAGACTGTTACAATTCTGTTGGGGAATTGGGGTGATTTCAGCAGTGATCATCGCTAGGAATAGTCAAGAACCCTTAGCCTTGGCGGTGTATCATCAACCTCTTACCCTATTGGGTATTGGCTTTATTTTTGTGGCGTTAACGGGGATTTATTTTAAAGAGGCATTTTGTTTTAACCGTCTCGAAACCAAATTATTAACCCCCTTGCTTCCCCTTCTTTTACTGGGCCATTTAAGCGGAATTTTGCCCTTACTGCTGGAACAGGTATTATTGGGAAGTTGGGCCGGATTATTTATGATTTTTGCCTTAAGAAAATTGAGTCAAGAGATTCCCTCTGATATTGGGGATAAATCAGTCTTCACCTATCTTAAGCAACAGCGTTCTCTTTCAGTTTCTTAATCTTGAAAAAATGCCTGTGTCCCAACTTCCCCCCCCAAAATTTTGGGGAATACTGGAATATAAGCCCCAATGGAGCTTAACCCCCCTCGGTTGGGTGATTCTGTTGAGTATCATTACCCTAATAATGATAGTGATCGCCACCTCAATTCAGCCATTTTTGAGGGTTTCCCGCCCCATTCAAGCCGATGTTATGGTGCTAGAAGGATGGGTCAATGATGCAGTCATTAAAGGGGCGGTCGCAGAATTTAAAGCCAAAAATTATCAGCTAATGATCACCACAGGAACCCCCATTAGTCGGGGTCAACAGTTCAGTTCTTACAAAACCCTTGCTGAGTTAGCGGCGGCCACGGCCATCGCTTGGGGATTAGATCCTCAGTCTGTGGTAGCTGTTCCCACACCAGTGGTAAAAATTGACCGAACCGCCGCCAGTGCGATCGCCGTTAAACAGTGGTTATCCCAGTCAGAGTTAGGGGTCAAAGCCATTAATCTCTATTCTTATGATGTCCATACCCGTCGTAGCTGGTTTATTTTTCAACAAGTTTTAGAACCAGAGATCAAAGTGGGAGCGATCGCCCATCCTTCCCGTGATTATGATGTCAAACAATGGTGGAAAAGCAGTGCAGGGGCAAAATCTGTCATTTTAGAAACGATTGGTTACTGTTATGCTCGATTAATTTGGCGTAATCAGCTAGAAATTGACCTGAAAACCGAGAAAACTTAAGGGCTTCAGGCCTCACGATTAACTTTTCTATTGTGGTTTATTTTTGACTAACGGTTCCTCTTCCTTCTTGAATGACTTTTCTTTCTCCATAAGCGAGTAATTTTTCTAAAGTTTCCAGACGATTTTCCCAGACTTGAACTTGATAAGGCTGAAGGCGTTTCTGTTCATTCATCCAGTTAGGAAACTGTCGCTGAAACTGGCTTAAAGTGCGTCTAGCAGTGGCTAAATTTTGGCGAGAAGGTTGAGAGGCTAATTGCGCTAAAGCCTGGGATAATTGGGTTTCTTGTTGACTCCAATCATTAAGATGCGCTTTCGGGATCATTAATTGCTGTTGACTTAACAAAAACCCCCATTCTTTTTGTAAGGCTTGATAACGTCCAGAAGCTGCCTGAAACGGTTGACGATAGGGCAAAGGTTGGGGAGTTTGAGGCGGTTGAGAACGGCTTAATAAAGTTTGTAGAGAAGGAGTTAAGTTTTCCGTAGCAAACAGAGAAAATCCCCCAATCGGCATATTACGGACTAATTGTAATTGATCGATAGTTACTGGGTCAGGAACCTTCAATAAACGGAGTCCAGGAATAATCAAAGAAGACTTCGGCAAACTATCATCAAAAGCCGCTTGAGTCCGCTCTTCTAGATTACCCGTATCCAGAGCATAAGTCATTAAAACAATCATATCGATCCAGCCTTGACTCATCCATTCTTCCCAATTTTGTTGAAGACGAAATAAGCGATCATTTCTTTCAATAGGAAACACAGAAGCAGAGAGAATTAAATCAGGTTTTTTCTCCTTAAGACGACTGGAAACCGTCGAGACAAAACTATCAATTTGACGAATCCGAAACCCTGTCCACTGATTCCATAAAGGGTGTCCTGGAGAAATTTCAATTGGGTCAACTCCTGTCATTTCTTTAAACAAATAACGGGAAGATTTACTATAGCCAAAGGTTTGATTAACTTGGGGTTGTTGAAAGGGATAACGAATATAATCAAATTGAATACCATCGACATCATAATTGGTAGCAATTTCTTCGACCAAAGCCAATAAATATTCTTGAACTCTGGGATTAGCGGGATCTAAAAAAGCTTTTTTAAATTGAGGCCCTTTATCAAAATAATTGCCCTCTTGGTCAGTAATTCCCCAATCAGGGTTACGAGAAAGAACCGGCCCTAAATAATCGGCCGGTTGTCCTAAAACTTTGTTATGACCTTGATTAGCCGCCGCAAACAACCACACCCAAGCATGAATTTCTATGTTTCTTTCATGAGCTAATTTGATAGCCACTCTCAGGGGGTCCCAACCTTGGGTTAAGGGATTTTGTTCAGGGGCGACACGACTAGGATAAATGGGGTAACTAGCGTTAACAGTTTCTATAAAAACGGTATTAATTCCCGCCTCAGCCATGCGGTCAAAAATTACCGCTAAATCTGCTTCGGAACGGGTTTTAACAATGGTACCCCGATCTAACCACATCGCCCGGACTTCCGGCTGCATAAATTGATGCTCTGCGGGGTAGCTATCCCAGAGACTGCGACGAGCTTTTAACCAGAGTTGCCGAGCCTGATCATACTGTTGTTGGTTGACCAGTTGTTGAAAGGCTTTTAAGCTTTGTTTGGCCTCGTTTAAGACTTGTTGAGACTCATGGAGAGGGGAATTGAGGTGAGGTGGAGTTGTATTTTTTAACTGCTCTGAGGAAAGGGCTGCCATCGGAACAACGTTAGCTTGGGCAGTGAGGAGAGTGCTTTCAAACCGGGCAATCAGGTTTTGGAGTTCTTGACTCATAGCCTGGGCTTGTTGGGAAGAAATGCCGGAAATGGGAGGAGACAAGACAGGATCATCAGAAGATTGGAGAGGGCGATCGCTTCTTAAATTTGGGGAAGGAAGGGAAGAGTCAGGGAAAGGAGTAACGGGAGTTTGGGGAGGTTTTTCGGAGTTGGGGATATATTCGGGCGGTAAAATAGGAAAGGGTTCTCTAGGAGTAGTGGCGTTGGCATCACAGGGGGGAATATCAATGGAATTAACAACTACTAATTGATTATTGGCATTAATTCCATAGCGATTTAAGGCGGTTTTCAGCCAGGTGGTATCAAAGGCGGCGGAGGTAACGCCATCGAATCCCCAACGCCAACCCAAAAAGACGGTATTCTCATTCACCACGACACCGGGGGGTTTGCCTTCTGTCAGCCAAACTGCTGCGGGTTGAGCGTTGATGTCACTGGGAATAATCACCCCACCGATAAAGGTAGCACTGAGGTTAGCGGGGTTGAGGAACGGCAATTGAGTCGTTTCTTGTAATTTGAGGGTTGAAGGACTAGAGTTAATATAAGCCCAATAGGCCCCCAACAGCGATCGCAGTTGAGTTTTGACTTCTGATTCTGCTAGGTTTCCCGTGGGGCCGCTGACAATAACTCGCCCACCTTGTTTCATCCAATTTTCCAAGGCCGCGACTTGAAGTCCGGTAATTTGTTCAACGTTGGGTAAAAATAAGACTCTAATATCCTTGAGATCTTGGGATGTTCCCCAGTTTTGGGATTCAATAACACAAAATTGGACACCTGTGGCTAAGAGACGATTACGAATTGATGGCCATTGTTGCCTGTTTTCAGGACTTTTGACGACTCCGACTCTACCTAAGAGGGCTTGAGCAGGAGAAATTAGGAGGGTGAAGGGAATTAAGGCTGATAAGAGTCCTAATAGGGGTTTTAAAGGGGATCTTAGGAATTTTTTCTTTTTTAGTTTTGTTTTCTGTGGCTTTGTCTTCCTCAACACAACACTCTCTCCTCATTTCTGATTTGTCAGGATTTCCCAAATTTTGATTATTCTATCTTAAATTCATCAGGCGGTTCACTGGGAGGCCAGGGAACAGAAAAGGACAATGAAAAATATTCAGTAATTTTGATCGGATGTTAATAAATCTTCAATTTTGGGAACTCTACTGATAACTCTGCAAAATTTATGCTTTGGGACGTTTTAGACTGATGTTAACCCAATTAACAAAATTGACTCAAGATACGGATGTTGGTAAATTATTGATGGTAATGATGCTTTTTTTTAATAGGTAAATCTAACCAGTTACTTAATTCATGAGCTAACCAATCTAACTCAGGATCAGATAACTTTAATGTATATTCTTGATGTCCACCCCAAATTGCTAAGGAAGCAGGAACTTCTATTTGATCCCCATCAGAATCTCTTTTATGAGTTTTTTCAGTTCTTTCTAAACGATGAATTTCTCGGCGAGGAGACGGTTTAGGATGAGCATATTTAAAGCCAAATAATTTATAAGTCTGTCTAATTTGTTTTTGATCAATTAATAAATAAATTTGCCCCCATAGACAAAATAAAACTCCGCCAATCATAGAAATTCCTACACCCCAAAAAGGTAAAGAAAATAAAACGGCCATAATATTAAAAGGAAAGGGGGCAAAAATTGCTGCTCCTGTCCAAAAGAAGATAAAACTATTCCAAGCAATTCCAAATAAAATGATGGCAATTAAAGAAGGTTCAAAGCCTATCGGTGGAATCATGATCTGTATTTTATCGTCACTTTTTGTGAGAATTATGGGGCTTCCTGGTGGTTTATTAACAGGTTGAATACTATTCTCTCTAATCGGAAATTTTAAAGCTTCTAAAGCTTGTTTTGCCGAGAGGAAACGACTGTCTAAACTAGGTTGAATCAGTTTTATTAACCAGTTTGAAAACTGCGGAGTAATTTGATTTGTAATCCCTTCAAATTGTATTCGTCCTTCTTGAGTTGGTAAATCCGCAGGATGAATATTTGTCAAGAGAAAGATTAAGGTTGCTCCTAAACTATAAAGATCAGAGGCTGGAAGGGTTCTTCTACCAAATTGTTCGGGAGGCATATAACCATAAGTTCCCACAATTGTTAAGGTTTCATCCTGTTGAGCAGCGACAGTTTGAACTGCTCCAAAATCCACTAAATAAACTTGTCCAATATGATTACCTGAACGATCATTTGAGAGAAGATTACTCGGTTTAATATCTCTATGGATAATCGGGGGATTATAACTGTGTAAATAGTCAAGAATGTCTAAAATTGCTTGTGCTAATTGTTTGATTTCTAGTTCGGTAAATTTTCTTCCTGATGTAACTTGTTCAGCTAAAGATTGAGCATCAATATAGGTTTGAACTAAAGCAAACCCTTTTTTGTCGGAAAATTCAACATCAAAATAATCCAAATATTTAGGAATAGCAGGATGCTGAATCTTTTTTAAAACCGATGCTTCTCTTTCAAACAAAGTTAAATTTTTCCAGTCAAATTCTTCATTAAAGAATAACAGTTTAATAACAACTAATTTCTGATTAGTGAGATCTTGGGCTAAAAAGGTTTTTCGTCCTACATTTTTCCCTAACTGCTCTTTAATTTGATAGCGAGAGTTTAAGATTTGATTAAGCATACTCAAATATCCCATCACTTAAATAAATTTAAGAAGATATTTAAAGTATTCCCCAAACTGAATTAAAAATGATCAGAATCATCAGAATAAACTTAATAGCAATTAATCATTTATGCAGGGGTCAACGGCCGTTGACCCCTAGGGTTTTAACCCTCCTTATAAGCGTCCATTCCTTCACAAGAACAAACTAAATTTCTGTCCCCGTAAGCATTATCAATACGTCCCACAACGGGCCAGAATTTATGTTCCTTCGTCCAAGGGGCCGGATAAGCTGCCTTTTCACGAGAATAAGGATGATTCCACTCATCACAAATTAGAGTTTGTGCGGTATGAGGCGCATTTTTTAAGGGGTTATTTTTGGGATCAATTTGACCATTGGCGATCGCATCTGCTTCATGGTAAATTGTAATCATTGCCTCACAAAAACGGTCTAATTCGGCTAAATCTTCGCTTTCTGTGGGTTCTATCATCATGGTACCAATAACAGGCCAGGAAACTGTTGGCGCATGAAACCCAAAGTCCATCAACCGCTTAGCAATATCCTCGACTTCCACTCCGGCCCGTTTTTTCAGAGGATGCAAATCAATGATACATTCATGGGCCACACAATCAGATGATCCTTTAAACAAAATAGGATAATAATCAGCCAACCGATGGGCCATATAATTGGCGTTGAGGATAGCAATTTTTGTCGCTTCAGTTAGCCCTTCCGTCCCCATCATGGCTATATACATCCAAGAAATGACTAAGATGCTGGCACTACCCCAAGGGGCGGCGGAAATTGCCCCAATTGATGAATCTGGTTTACCATTGTTATCAATTGGGTTGGTGTATTTTTCTACGTTGGTACTGGGTAAGAAGGGGATCAGATGAGATTTAACCCCAATAGGCCCCATGCCTGGGCCACCCCCACCATGAGGAATACAGAAGGTTTTATGTAAGTTGAGATGGCAAACATCGGCCCCAAAGTCTGCGGGACGACATAACCCGACTTGAGCATTCATATTCGCACCATCCATATAGACTTGTCCACCATGACGATGAATGATGTCACAAATCTCAACAATTCCTTCTTCAAATACGCCATGAGTGGAAGGATATGTTACCATTAAGGCCCCTAAGTTTTGAGCGTGTTTTTCTGCTTTTTTGGCTAAATCTTCTATATCAATATTACCATCGTCATCGCATTTAATAGAAACGACTTTCATCCCGCACATAACTGCACTTGCGGGGTTTGTTCCATGAGCAGATTCAGGAATTAAACAGATATTACGATTAATTTCTTCCCGATTTTCATGGTATTGACGGATGACTTGTAACCCGGCATATTCACCCTGAGATCCTGCATTTGGTTGTAAAGAAATGCCATCAAATCCGGTTATCTCTCCTAACCAATTTTCTAACTGTTGAAACAGCATTTGATAGCCTTCAGTTTGAGATAAGGGGGCGAAAGGATGAAGTTTACCAAATTCGGGCCAAGTTACGGGCATCATTTCGGCTACTGCGTTTAACTTCATAGTACATGATCCTAAGGGAATCATGGAGGTATTTAAGGCTAAATCTTTGCTTTCTAACTGATGTAAATATCTCAGTAATTCACTTTCGGAATGATGGCAGTTAAAAACGGAATCAGTTAGATAAGATGAGGTACGTTTAAAGAAAATAGGAAAGTCAAATTTAACTTGATTGACAATTTCTTCAAAGCTAAAAGGTAAGTTATCTTTTGCAGCGAAAATTTGCCATAATTCAATCACATCATGGACTGTGGTGGTTTCATCTAAACTAATAGTGATGATACCTTCATCTAATAGTCGTAAGTTGATTTTACGGGTTGCGGCTGCTTGAATGACGGCTTTAGCACTGGCATCACCCACCCCAATCTTAACGGTATCAAAGAAGGGTTCATCATTAACTGTGTAGTTAAGACTTTTTAATCCTGCCGCTAAAATTACGGTTAATTGGTGTATTCTTTGAGCAATATTTTTAATGCCTTCTGGCCCATGATAAACCCCATACATTCCCGCAATAACTGCTAATAAAACCTGGGCAGTACAAATATTACTGGTGGCTTTTTCGCGGCGAATATGTTGTTCTCTGGTTTGCAGTGCTAATCTTAAGGCAGGTTTACCCTGTGCATCTTTGGACACCCCGACAATACGCCCTGGTATTTGCCGTTTATAGGCTTCTCCCGTAGCAAAATAGGCTGCATGAGGGCCACCATATCCCAAGGGTACACCGAAGCGTTGTGTGCTTCCTACAGCAATATCAGCCCCAAATTCACCAGGGGGTGTGAGTAAAGCTAAACTTAAGATATCAGCCGCAACGGTAACGAATGCACCTTTGTCATGGGCAGTTTGGATAAAGCTGCGATAGTCGTAAACTGTGCCATCAGTGGCAGGATATTGTAATAATGCGCCAAATATCTCTGTATCGAATTCAAAGAAGCGATGATCCCCGATAATAATATCAATTCCTAATGGATACGCCCGCGTTTTAATCACTTCGATGGTTTGGGGGTGACAATGACGGGAAACAAAGAAGGAATGAGCATTTTTGTTCTTACATAGACCATAACTCATGGTCATGGCTTCTGCTGCGGCTGTCCCTTCATCTAATAAGGAAGCGTTAGCAATTTCAAGTCCGGTTAACTCTACTATCATAGTTTGATAGTTTAGGAGAGCTTCTAGCCTTCCTTGGGCAATTTCGGCTTGATATGGGGTATAAGCAGTATACCAGCCTGGATTTTCTAATATATTACGTTGAATAACGGGGGGTGTGATACAGTCATGATAGCCCATGCCGATATAGGAGCGAAATATCTGATTTTTGGAGGCAATTGACTTTAATTGAGCTAATGCAGCGTATTCGCTTTGTGCTGCTGGTAAATTCAGGGGTTTACTTAGGCGGATAGCTTGGGGTACAGTGGCATCAATGAGTTGGTCTAGGGTAGAAAATCCTAAAACCTTGAGCATTATATCAATTTCTTCGTTATTGGGGCCGATGTGTCGCTTAACGAAGGTGTCAGTAGAAGTGAGTAGATTTTCGAGAATATTGGGGTTATTATCGTTTGTTTTAGTTTGATTGGCGGTAATATCCAAATTAGGCATATCGGTTATTAGGGTTTTGCTATTTTAGGGTTTTACGTCGTCTTGGCAAGCTATTGTAATCTGTTGTAACAATACTTTGCAATATTTGGTCGATAGATTAGCTAAGATCATTCATTGATAAACATCACCTCTAAAACCAATCCTATAAACTTCGATATTTCCTGATGTTAAATCAACGGTAAATATAACTCTAATTGTACCAATACGTAACCGATAAAACCCTTCCCAATTTCCTTTCATTTTCTTAATGTCTAGATCATTAAAAGGGATAATTGCTTGATGATCAACAGAATAAACCAGTATTTTTATTTTTTGACGAATTTTTTCTCTTGTTTTCTCATCAAGAGATTCCAGAAATTTGACTGCATTTTTGCGAAATTTAAGGGTCATTTTTTAGCCAGTCAGTCATATCGGTTAGTTCTTCGTTTTCGTAGTCTTGGGGTTTACCTAGTTCCGTATCAAGTTCCTGTTGTTCTTGATCACTAACGTAAGGCATTAACATATTACATAATAATAACCTTTCTTCTCTCAAAACTTCTCTAACGCTTTCTTTGATCAGGTTTTTTAATTCTTGGGTTTCCATAAGCGATCGCATTTGACTTTAGAGTATATATGAATTTTAACCTATTGTAATAATAATCTGCAATATGAATTATATTTAGATATAAACTTATTCCCAAAATTGACGAAAAATCGATCATGATTAAAAAATTTTGTTAGCATACAATAGGATTTATGTAGGGGCTTAATACCATTAAGCCCAGGTCTTTTATCATAAGCAATATAGAATGTATGATATAAAATATGAGTATCTAGTTAAGATCATTGAACTAAAATTCTGAGTTCTGTTTATTTAACATTGTCGAACTTTCCTCAGTTCCTTGAACAGCTGAACTAGATTGTTCTATTTGGCTTTTCATTTCCTCCATCCGTTGTGACTTAGGTTGTTGTTCGAGAAATTCTTGTGGGGTATCTGTAAACTGCCATTGTTTTTTCTGGGATTGTTTATTATCTTCTTTTTCAGACTTCTCAGCTTTCATTTCTCTGTCTTGTGTGTCACTCGATTTCAGGGATAAATTGAGGTTGTTACTATGTGTCTCAAAAGCAATTACATCCATTGAAAAGCTTGGAAAAAAGAAAAGACAAGAGATCAGAATGGTTACTACAATAAATTTTCGGCACATAATTGATATTTACTCCAATAATTAACTAATTTTTAATGGTAACGTGGATAAGACTAACCAAATACTAATATTTTACTGTGATAATTGTATCTTGTCCACCCTACGAAACTTTTGTAATCACTAACAATGTAACATGATAAGTTACTTCAATACCATCTAAATTACTATGATTATTCCAATAATTGATTAATTGTTTCATTTCAGGAATTGATAATTTTTTATCATTCAAATTAAGTCCCGCACCAATAACTTTAATGCTTCTAAAAAAATCACTCGAATTTGTATAATTGATCGTGATTTTATCTTCATAAAAATAGGTTTTAATATTCTCTATTGATAGATTGTTTATTAATTCTATTCGATTAGGTAATTGATTTCTAGTAAAAGGTAAATTTAACGCATCACAAGCATTTTTCCATTCAGGAAAACAGCGATCATTAGGAAAAGCAACTAATAATATTCCCCCAGGTTTCAGTGTTTTAATTAGACGGTTAAAACTATGAACAATATCCTGAAACCATTGAACAGTAAAACTACTAATAATGGCAGCATAAGTATTATTCTCTCTGTCTAATTTCTCTCCATCTATTTCTTCAAACTGAATTAATTCTCTTTGTGTATCAGAAATCTCTAGATTTTCTTGACAGTAGTTTAACATTTGTGGGGATATATCTATAATATCTAGAAATCGGTTAGAAAACTGTTTAATTAGTCCTTGAGTCACAAAACCTGTACCACACCCAATCTCTAAAATTGACCCGTCAGGAATTAAATTATTAAGGTTTCTGATGATATTTAATAACTTATTTGCACATTCTTTTTGTACTTGAGAATGTTCTAAATAATGGATAACACCTTTGCTAAAATTATCAGCAATTTTTTCTTTTTTACAAGATGATATTATTTCAAGTTTTCCCATGATTTTTGATTTCTCCTAATGCTTGATTAACAATGGGTAAACAATACTTCATATCCGTGAAGGGTAAGGTATGACCAACTCCTTCAATTTCATAATATTGACTATTCTTACTTAATTTTTTAGCAAATTTTTGGGCATGAGATAGAGAAAGAATCCGATCTTTTGTCCCTTGAATTATATAAATTTCTGGAACTTTTTTGAGGATTTCTAAATTAATTTGAGATGAGTCTAAAGCAATTAAATCTTGAGATAATTTATCCCAATGAATAATTGAATGATTATTGGGAATATAGGGTAAGGGATAAAAACATTTTTTATGAAATGCTTCTAATACTTTTTGAGGATGTTCTTGAAATTCATTAATCATCAATTCCAGGGCATATTTTGAGCGTTTCTGTTGTTTTTCATGATAAGGATGAAAATAATCAAAACTACTAAAAAGTATCAGCAAATCTGCTTTCTCTAATTGTTCTTGGGGACATAAATGTAATCCATAGGAGTGAGCAAAAATAATCTTATTAGTCCCATCATTATCAAATTTGTGTAGAATTTCATCCCCAAAATATCCCCGCTCAAAAACTTTAAATTGATAGTCTTTTGATAAGGTTTCTTGCCAATTATTCCAGCAACTTTTATCAAACCCCCAACCATGATAAGTGATAATTTCTCCTTTAATGTTCATGGCATTTTTTAAGTGTTTCAATCAGATAATCAATCTGTTCTTTTGTATGCTGACTTGATAAAACAAAACGAATTCTAGAAGTATTTGGGGGAACTGTTGGGGGTCGAATAGCGGTTGCTAAGATGTTATTTTTTTCCAAATATTGTGATAGGTTTAAGGTTTTAGTTTCATTTCCAATAATTACGGGAATAATAGGAGCATCTGAATTAATAACTTGATATCCTAAATTCCTAAGTTTATTCTGTAAATAATTAACCTGTTTTTTGAGATAGATTCTTTCTTTCTCTAAGGTAGGAATTAAATCAAGTGCTGTATTAATTGACCCAATAATTGCTGGTGGTAAAGCAGTCGTATAAATGAAACCAGGACAACAATTAATTAGGTAATCATACATCTGTTTAGAAGCAGTAATAAAGGCACCAAAAGATCCAAATGCTTTGCCAAACGTAGCAATACTAATATCAATTCCTGGCTTATGGGCAGTCAGTCCCATTCCCTGCTCTCCCATGATACCTAAAGCATGGGCATCATCCAAATAAAGCAGTGTATTATATTGTTGAGATAAATCAATCAAACTATCAACATCACTTTGATCTCCCTCCATACTAAATACTGTCTCAGTGGCAATTAAAATGCGATTGTAGCCTTGAAAAATGGCTTTTTTAAGTAACGTATTCAAATGACCCAAATCATTGTGTTTATAGCGCGTCCAACGGGCCCCACTGAGAAGAATTCCCTGTAAGATGCTATTGTGAACCAGGCGATCGCATAATACCAGAGACTTTTGATCAACTAATGAAGGTATGATCGTAGAATTGGCTTGAAATCCTGTGTTAAATAACAAGGCTGCTTCTTTACCGCAAAGTTTAGCTAATTTCTCTTCTAATTGTTGATGAATGTCATAAGTTCCTACCACTAAACGAGAAGCTGTCGCTCCCGTTCCATATCGGTTAAGATAGTCTTGGGCCCCTTTGATTAGAGCAGGATGTTTAGAAAGTCCTAAGTAATCATTAGAGCTAAAATTAAGTAAAGTTTGACCATTTTTGACAACAAAAACTGCATCTTGTGGGATAATATTTTGCAAGGTTCTCAGATGACCCATTTTCGCTCTTTCGATGAGCGCATCATCAATAAATGCGAGTTTATTACTGTTGTCAACGGAACAAGTCATAGAACATTAATGGTTAGTTGTTGTTGGTGTAGGGACGTTGTATACAACGTCCCTACTTGGTATATTTTGATATTCTAACCTTCTTTCTTTTTCGGTTTATAAGTTGAAGCAACGTGCAGTTCTTTTAGCTGTTTACCTTCAACCGAAGCGGGGGCTTCTGTCAGTAAACAACTTGCTTGCTGAGTCTTGGGAAAGGCTATTACATCACGGATAGAGTCTTCTCCTGCTAATAACATAACTAACCGATCTAACCCGTAGGCAATTCCTCCATGGGGCGGCGTTCCATATTCAAATGCTTCTAATAAAAAGCCGAATTTATTGTAAGCTTCTTCAATGGATAAACCAATGGTAGAAAACACTTTTTCTTGGATATCTTTTTGATAAATCCGTAGACTTCCGCCCCCGACTTCTACCCCATTGTAGACTAAATCATAAGCTTGCGCTCTAGCAGTTGTTAAATCATCTAAATCTGCTAAATTAGGGGCTGTGAAGGGATGATGAAGGGCTTCAAAACGTTTTTCATCTCCATTCCATTCAAACATAGGAAACTCAGTGATCCAAAGTAAGTTAATTTTATCAGGATCAATTAAGTTCATTTTCTGTCCCACGACTAATCTTAGGCGAGATAAAGACTTATTAACTGTGTCCGTATCTCCGGCCCCAAATAGTAAAAGATGACCAGGTTTTGCCCCTGTTCTCGTTAATAACTCTGCGGTTTGTTCTTCGGTTAAATTATCTTTGATCGCCCCAATGGTATCAATTTTATTGTTGTCTTTAACCCGAATATAAGCGATCCCTTTCGCCCCAGCATCCGTAGCTTCTTTGAATAAGTCTCCTCCTGGTTTAATGAGAACATTGGAAATAGCATCATTGCCATTAGGAATCGGTAAAACTTTTACTTTACCCCCACTTTTTACCGCCCCAGAAAATACTTTAAAACCGCTATCTTGGACAATATCAGAAACGTCAACTAATTCTAATCCAAATCTTGTATCTGGGCGGTCATTTCCATATTTTTCCATCGAATCTTGATAAGTAAGACGAGGAAAAGGACGAGGTAAATCAATATTTTTGACGGTTTTAAAAATATGACAAACTAATCCTTCGTTGAGTTCCAAGATTTCATTCTCAGACATAAAACTCATTTCCATGTCTAATTGGGTAAATTCAGGCTGTCTATCGGCCCGTAAGTCTTCGTCACGGAAACATCTTGCAATTTGATAGTAACGGTCGCATCCCGAAACCATCAATAATTGCTTAAATAATTGAGGAGACTGAGGCAAAGCATACCATTGTCCAGGGTTAACACGGGAAGGTACTAAATAGTCTCTCGCACCCTCTGGAGTAGAACGGGTGAGAATGGGGGTTTCTATCTCCATAAACTGCTGTTCATCTTCGAGATAACGACGCATTGCTTTAACAACAGCATGACGTAATTGTAAGTTTTTGGCCATGCGATCGCGTCTTAAGTCTAAATAGCGATATTTGAGACGAATTTCTTCTCTGACCAACTCTGCTTCTAAACTAGAAACGACAAAAGGTAGTTGTTTATTGACCCCATTTAGCAACTCAATAGACTCAGCGTATATTTCCACTTCTCCCGTCGCAATTTTCGTATTAAGGGACTCTGGGGGACGCAAACTCACCCGTCCGATAATTTTAACCACATATTCATTCCGCAACGTCTCAGCGATGGGGTAAGATGTAGGAGTACGTTGAGGGTCGCTGACAATCTGCACAATTCCCGTGCGATCGCGCAAGTCAATGAAGATCACTCCTCCGTGATCCCGTCGGCGATCAACCCAGCCAAATAGGGTGACAGTTTTCTTAATATCCGTTGCCTTTAAGTCGTTACAATAATGAGTTCGCATTTGAATTTAATCTAAATTGTTATTGTCCTGCGGGGTGCATTATATCTCGTTACGGGTGGTAAAATTGAGACGTACTCTCCATTATCTCGCATTTTTGTAATCCATAACCGTGTCATGTCTTACTATAGGTTTTTTTTAAGATTAAGTTAATATTTCTATTCTAATTATTATTATTACCAGAAAATATAGGTTGAATATTAATATTTATTTTATAGATAAATCATTAGTCTCTAACGTAATATTGCAAATATTAGGGTTATAGTTCATCCCTCAAACCTATGACCTAACTCTTGAGTTCTATGAAACACGTTATCCAACCGTTTAATCCTGACAAACTCTATGACATTGTTGTCAGTGCTTGTTTTTCTATTAAAGCAAAATCCAGGGAAGAAGCGCAGCAAAAACTTGACGCATTGTTAAGTGAAATTGATGCTAACCACTGGGAATTTGAAAAAATCAATGAGGTTGAAAATTAGTGATAATTTCCTTATCTGATGCGGAACAAAAAGCCATTAAATTTGTGATGGAAGAATGGGAACTCTCAAACCAAGAAAAAGACTGGTTAATGATCAATAATTCACGTAAAATTGATGATAAATGGTGGTATATTGTAGAGGTTGCCGTTAAAGACTTGCCGGATAAATGGGTTATTCAAGTGTATGACGATGGAGAATGTGATCCCTGTTATACCTTTAGTTCCCCTTTTTCAGCAACGGAAACGAATGCGAAACTAGAAAGCTTACCCCAAGGGTTAGCAACAGCTTTGGCAGAGGAAAGATTAGGATATATATAACTCTTCAAAGGAAATAAAACCATCTTGATTAAGGTCAAATTTTTTAAAAGTTGATTGAATCGCTAAGGTAATATCAATTTCTGCTGCTTGTCCCCAGACAGTTTCTAATAATTGTCTTAATTCTTGTTGATCAATTTTACCATTATTGTCCTTATCAACTTCTCTAAAAAACTTTCTTAACTCTTCTTGTTGATTTTTACTTAATGAAATTTTCATTTTTTCACCATTTAATGCTTCACCTCAATTAATTATAACTGAAGCTATTCTGGCAGAGAATATATTGTTATTTTTCTTAAAAATAACTTTAACTTAGTTAACTTCTTTCATTGATAAACTAATGCGTCTTAACTTTTCATTTACTTCTAAAACTTTAACCTTAACCACTTGCCCCACCTTAACAACTTGTTTGGGATCGCTCACAAAATGATTTGCCAGTTGAGAGATATGAATTAACCCTTCTTGATGAACCCCAATATCAACAAATGCCCCAAAATTGACTACATTAGTAATTACTCCTTCTAAGAGCATTCCCTCAGTTAAATCACTAATTTCTGTCACTCCTTCTTTAAAGGTTGCATATTGAAATTCTTCCCTCGGATCTCGGCCTGGTTTTTCTAATTCTGCCATCACATCTTGCAGGGTTGGTAAACCAATGGTATCCGTAACAAAGGACTGAAGATTTAAAGATTTGAGACGAGAACTTGCTTCAGTAATTTGGGATATAGGAACATTTAATTGTTTCATAATTGCTTCAACTACGGGATAACTTTCAGGATGAACTGCAGTATTATCTAAGGGGTTATTGCCTCCCCGAATTTTTAAAAAACCTGCTGCTTGTTCAAACGCTTTTGCCCCTAATTTAGCAACTTTTAATAACTCTTTACGGTTCTTAAAGGCTCCATTTTGCTCACGGTAACTCACAATATTATTCGCAATAGTTGGGGTAATTCCCGATACAAAGGTTAAGAGTTGTTTAGAAGCCATATTTAAGTCTACTCCCACATAGTTAACACAACTTTCTACTGTTTCCTCTAGGTTCTTTTTTAATAACTTTTGATCTACATCATGTTGATATTGTCCAACGCCAATAGATTTTGGATCAATCTTTACTAATTCAGCTAAAGGATCTTGTAATCTTCTACCAATACTAATGGCCCCTCTCACGGTAATATCTAAGTCAGGAAATTCTTCTCTCGCCACATCACTTGCAGAATAAATAGAGGCCCCAGATTCATTAACAATCACTTGAATCGGTTTATTTTCTAAGGGTTTAATAACCTCAGCGATAAATTGATCTGTTTCACGGGAAGCGGTTCCATTACCAATCGCAATTAACTCTATTTTATACTTTTTAATTAAATTTTTCAAGGTTATTTCTGCTTCTTTGCGTTTTCCTTCTTCCGTATGGGGAAAGATAGCTTGATACTCTAAAAAGCTTCCGGTTTCTGATAAAACTGCTACCTTACAACCCGTGCGAAATCCTGGATCAATTGCTAAAGTTGGTTTCATTCCTGCGGGGGAAGATAGGAGTAATTCTCTTAAGTTAATTTCAAAAGTTTTAATGGATTCCAAATCTGCCCAAGCTTTGCGATCTGAACGCACTTCTCTGAGCAAGGAAGGCTTCATTAAACGGTTAAAAGCATCTTTAATCATTCCTTGGTAAAATGCTTTAATTTGAGGAGTTTTTGTTTTAATTTCTTGAGACGCTAAATAATCAATAACCAAAGATTCATCAAAATCAATGTCTAAAGAGAGGACTTTTTCTGCTTCTCCCCGAAACAATGCTAAGATGTTATGAGGAGCTATTTTAGTCACAGTTGCCTGAAAATTACGATACATTTCATATTTGGTAGTGCCTTCAGGATAATCATTTTTGATCTTAGAAGTAAAGACCCCATTTTTTATTAAATACTCTCGAATATAAGCCCTTAAATTGGCTTTTTCTGCTATTTCTTCTGCTAAAATATCTGATGAACCTTGAAGTGCTTCTTCAAGGGTTGTAATTCCTGTTTCTTCAGAAATATATTTACTTGCTTCTACTTCTAAGGATAAAGGTTTTGCTGTTGGATTATTAAGAGATTTTATTAATTCTGCTAAGGGTTCTAATCCTTTTTCTCTTGCTACTGTTGCTTTGGTTCTTCGTTTGGGTTTATAGGGTAAATATAAGTCTTCCAGTTCCGTTTTTGACAAACAAAACTCTATCTGTTTTTTTAGTTCATCTGTGAGTTTATTTTGTGCTTCAATTGCTGCTAGAATTGTTTCTTTTCTTTTCTCTAATTCTGTTAAATAATTATAACTTTCTCCAATATCTCTGATCTGAATCTCATCAAGAGAACCTGTTTTTTCTTTCCGATAACGAGCAATAAAGGGAACAGTTGCCCCTTCTATTAATAAGTCAAGAGCATTTTTAACTTGTTGAGGTTTAATGGATAATTCAGACGCAATAATTTTAATAAAATCAATCATAATCTTTCCTCAAAATCAATGGTTAGGGGTTCATTTTTAGCCAGCCAAAAAATTGCTCGGCTGTTATCCTAAGATCGATTGTATCTAAAATAGGTAAAGTTTGCTGAGCCGTTTCATTTTCTGATAAATTGCTCTTATAAATTTTGGGAGTTTGTTGAGGTTGAAACACTAAAATTGATCTTTCATCAGGATCAATTAACCATCCTAATTGACTGCCATATTCTAAACAATGTAGAATATTATCGATGACTTTGGTTGAATTTTGCTTAGGAGAAAGGATTTCTATTGTCCAGTCAGGTGCAGAGAAAAAAGAACTATTTTCAGATTCTCCTGCTTCATTAAAAGGTATTTTATCCCAGAGAATGACGGCAATATCTGGTACAATAGAACGACCGCCAAAAGTACAACGTAATTCAGGAAAAGCAAGAGCAATTTGATTAGATTCAGCCACTAACTCAATAGCAGTTGCTAATTTAAGTTGTAGTCGGCTATGATGAGTTTGGGGCATAGGTTTTTGTAACATTTTACCGTTAATATATTCCCAAGCAGGAGATTCATCAATATTGGGTTTATTTAGAAAATCTTCGAGACTGAGGGTTAAAATAGATGTGGTTGTCATAGGAGATTAAGGATTAATTTAAGCAATGATTTGTCTAGAATATTAATAGATCTTGTAGGGGTAATTCATGAATTACCCCTACAGATAGAATCTATGGGTAAGTTTTCCCTAATTAAGCACTCAAAATACTTCCCAAAGCGCGTCCCATATTAGCTGGTTTCATAGCATCAACCGCCGCCGTTGGTTCATATCCACAATGTACCATACAGTCAGCACATTGCGGGTTTTCGCTTTTATTTCCATAATTTTCCCACTGGGTTTCTGTCATCAACTCATTAAAGGTTTGATAATGGCCTTCATTGAGAAGATAACAGGGTTTTTGCCAACCCAAAACACTGTAACTAGGACTTCCCCAAGGGGTACATTCATAATCCTTTTCCCCTAAGAGAAAATCTAAAAAGAGAGGATTATGATTAAAATTCCAACGCTTTTTACCGAGCTTCCAAGGCATTAAAATTTCTTTGAATAAAGCTTTAGTCTGTTCCCGTTTCAAGAAATTATCTTGATTGGGGGCCCATTCATAGCTATACCCAGGAGAAATCATCATGCCATCGGTTCCCAAAGTTTCCAGAAAATCAAAGAACTCCTGCATTTCTTTAGGGTCAGTGCCTTCAAATACCGTTGTATTTGTTGTTACCCGAAACCCTTTTGCTTTGGCTGCTTTAATGCCAGAAATTGCCTTATCAAATACCCCTTGACGGTCAACACATTTATCATGATGTTCCCGCAACCCATCTAAATGAACACTAAAGGTTAAATAGGGAGAGGGTTCAAACTTATCTAAACTTTTTTCTAAAAGAATAGCATTGGTACAAAGATAAACAAATTTTCTGCGTTTTACCAATCCTTGAACAATTTCATCAATTTGGGGATGAAGCAAGGGTTCTCCCCCAGGAATAGACACCACAGGGACTCCACATTCCTCAACTGCCTTAAAACATTCTTCAGGGGTGAGGTTACGCATTAAAATATCAGGGGGATGCTGAATTTTGCCACACCCCGAACAAGCTAAATTACAACGGAATAAGGGTTCCAACATCAACACCAGAGGAAAGCGTTGACGACCACTTAACCGTTGACTAATAATGTAGGTTCCTACTTGCAGTGCTTGTCGTAATTGAACGGCCATAAATCTCTTCACACCTTTTATTTTCTGTATAGTGCATATTTTACTAAAATAAATAACCCATAGGTATAATTATCCTACGGGTTATGGGTTGACTTTATGGCAATTCCTTAACTAGTGCAGGTTGGCGAAAATAACCCGCCAGTTGCAAAATTCTCAAATCCTTACTAATCCATCTTTTTGCCTTTTGCCTTTTGCCTTTTGACTTCCGCGCAGCGGCACTAGCTGGTAATAGCCTCGACGGATTTGCCCGTTTTGTCGGCGACTCGTTCAGCCATGTAGTCGTATATTTCACGAAACTGGGGAACTGCACGCATTTCTAAGCGACTTTTGTCTCTGAGGGTGACAACAATATCTCCCCATAAACCAATACCACGGGGCATTTTTACCATTTTAACAATTTCGCCGTAAATAATATCGGTGCGATCGCGTCCCATCCAACCCCCAGTAATAGAAATCCGACGGTCAGTAATGCGATACCGTAACCATATAGCTCGTACAATGGCTCCAATGGTTAAGGGTAAACAGATCACCGTAAATCCTAGCAATATATTAATGATTAAATCCCCAATATGGGGGGGCCCTTCATAAAATGTGTTCTCTCTTATGCCCATGAATAATCTCAGCGTTAATTAACAACTCTTTTAATTCTCGCAAAAAATGTTCATATTTGCACTCTATTCCATTACGCTTAATGCCAATGACTATGCGATACCCTGGCGAAACACTAGGGAGTAAAACACGAATTGCTGCCCTAATCTGACGTTTTAGACGATTGCGGATGACAGCTTTCTTACTAACCTTCTGACTGACGGCAATGCCAAATTGGGTCGGTATTGTCTTATTTTCTGGGTTTGTTTGCGGTAAAACCCGTAAGACGAGATGATGACTTTGATACCGTTTTCCTTGACTGTAAACAGCCTGAAACGCCTTGGGCTGCTTCAGGCGGTTGTGTTTTGGTAATCCCACGCTAGTTTAAGGGGGGCTTTGACGACGGGAACCGATTTGATCATTGTTTTGATCATTATACCGATAGCCGATGCCGTCCTTTTTTCCGCCGCGCTTGAATCACTTTCCGTCCATTAGTCGCTCGCATCCGCGCCCGAAATCCTGACGTTCTTTTTTGCTTACGTTTGGTTCCCCCTAGGGTACGCTGAGTCACAAATCTATTCCTCCGACAACGCTATCATTTCGCTTAGGTCTTGAAAGACACAGTCTCTAATTATATCCCTAAATTACCGATAAGTAAACCCCATGACCTGACAGACCCAAGTTTTTTGACCTGGGCAAACAGGCTATCGTTTTTCTGCCACCTTAAGCTAAAATTAAACTCAATAAAGAAATCATAAAAATATATTTTAAGTTCACTGTTAACTTAGGCAAACTTGATGGAATCTCCGCTAAAAATAGCCTCTCTTGGGCTGAATAAAAATCTTGGACTCAATATCCTCAATTTACCGTCTTTTTCCTTACGTTTTCTGCGGTTATCCCTAATTAATATCCTATCTAACTTGATGGTTCCCTTATCGGGGTTACTGAGTGTAACTTTCTTAGGGCATTTAGGAGAAATTCATCATTTAGCCGGAGTCACGTTAGCGACAATTTTATTTAATTATCTCTATCGGGCTTTAGGATTTTTACGCACTAGCACCACAGGAATAACGGCTCATGGTGTCGGGGCAAAAAACGACGAAGAAGTCTTATTAGTCTTGTTAAGAAATGGGTTATTAGCCCTAATCTTAGGAGTGACAATTCTTGCTTTACAATACCCTTTAGGTTGGCTAGGATTTACTCTAATAAGTGCTGCCCCTGCGGTGAAAGCATCGGCTCATGCCTACTATGATCTGCGTATTTTGGGCGCGCCGGCCGTTCTTCTTAATTTTGTGATCATTGGTTGGTTTTTAGGGAAAGAACAAAGCAGCAAAGTTTTACTAATGTCTTTGATTGGCAATGGAGCCAATGTTATCTTAGACTATTTATTAATTATTCGCTGGGGTTGGGAAAGTGGCGGCGCAGGTTTAGCGACATCCCTCAGTCAAATTTTAATGTGTGCTATCGGACTAATTTTAGTAGCATTAGAAGTTAACTGGACTGAACTAAAAAATGTCAGTAAAAACCTGAATTTTGAGAAGGCACAAGATAATTTAATGCTCAATCGAGATTTGTTTATTCGTACCTTAGTTTTATTGTCTGCCTTTTCATTATTTACCAGTGTTAGTTCAGCCATGGGAACCCTCGTTTTAGCGGAAAATGCTGTGCTTTTACAAGTATTTTCTCTAGCTGTTTATTTAGTAGATGGTTTAGCTTTTGCGACGGAATCTTTAGCCGGTAATTTCAAAGGACAAGGAACCCATCATCAATTAATTCCTCTGTTAAAATTATCAGGAATTATCAGCTTTTTTGTTGGACTAGGTGCAGCCAGTATTTTTGTACTATTTCCTGAAACCTTATTTAGTCTATTAACCAATCATCAAGAAATTTTACCCGATCTTAGTGCTTATGTTGTTTGGCTCTTACCTGTACTGGGTTTTGGTTCCATTGCCTTTATTTTAGATGGGTATTTTATCGGATTAGCGGAAGGGGTTATGTTACGCAATACTGCCTTGGGGTCAACTTTTTTCGGGTTTGTTCCCATCGCTGTGATTGCCTGGCGATGTCATGATAGTAATTTACTGTGGTTGGCCTTGTCTAGTTTTATGGCAACTAGAGCGATTTTATTAGGCGTGAAAGTCCCTAAAACCTTGAAATCATCCTAGGGCCAGTCGTTCACCCCTACTAACGGCCATTGAAATCACCCGTTTAGGTGATACGGAAACACCCAAGATGGATGAAGAAATTACCCAAAGTTTCAGCGTATATTAGCAGATGTGGACGAGAAATACATTGATAGGAAATCGGGAGTGAGAAGCTATGTCTATCAAAAGAGTAATATTTGATACCGTTGTTATTCTTGCCTTTCTGAGTACCACAGGTTTATTTTTCAATTACTTATTAGGGACGCAATTCTCTAATCCCCTTCTCGGCAATAGCATTCATACAGAAAAAAAAGCCTAGTTGCTGTCATGAATTCTTGATAATTATCTCGTTGTCGCCTCATTTTTGACCTGTTAGTTCACCCAACTAGATGAAGTCTCAACCGCAACAAACATGAGATATTAAGGGTAACAACAATTTCAGTTTTCCCTACATCAGAGATTTCCTCCTCAGATGTACCAGATGACCTCCTCCACCCTGCAACTAGGGTGGTTTTTATTTGTATATAGATTTAATTTAAAACTATATAGTTAGTTAAATTTGAACATATTTATGATAATTGATAATAAACCCCCCAAATTGCCATAGCGCGTAAATAATGGCAGGCCCGAAAAGTTCCCACTGCGGTGATTGCTTCAGGAGTCCGAAACTGTAGACCATTTTCATACACTTGTTTAACCACTGCTTCAGTTAATTTTAACGCCTCATCTTTCATCCCCATTTGTATCAGAAACGCTGCCAAACCAAAATTAATTCCTGTCCAAACTTCTTGGGGATGGGTTGAATTTGGATCTTCTGGGGTTCCATCGGGTTTCATGCCATTTGCTGCCCCATACTTTCCGTTTTGAAACTTCAAAAAACAAGCCTCATAAACGGTTTTTAAAGCTGAAAGTGCATAAGGTTGTTCAACCACATCTGGTAAGGCTAATAAACGGGCATAAAATTGACCTGATAATTGATCTGCCATTACCACATCAGAACCGCTTTCACTGTCTAATTTATAGTATTGTCCATTCCATAAAGTTTGGTGATAAATTGAGCGTGATTGTTGTAACCAATGACGATAATTGGTAAGGTGTTCTTGGATTGATTCGGGATAATTTTCTGGTTCTAATTGTGGATTATTAGTAGGGGTTTCTAAAAGGATTTCTCCTATTTTTATTGCCGCTTCTAAAGCAGCAATCCATAATCCGCCACAATAAGCACTAATACCCCGTAATTCCCAGTCATCAAATGTTTGATCTGGTGCGCCAGAATTTTCGGGAATACCATCATTATCTAAATCGAATTCTTTGAGGTAATTTAGGGTTTCTGGAACCGCTGCCCAACATTCCCATAAAAACTCAATATCCGTTGACCCAGTTAACACAAAATCACGATAAACTTGTAAGACAAAATCACTCCCTAAATCCTTCCAAAGATTACAATCTTGATAACTGGTATAGTTGGTTTTTTCCCAAGGATGCTCATTCGGCGCACCTAAATCATGGGGGGTTGCTCCCTTAGTTTTCCGTAACCCTTCGGCCTGATTATAACCAATAATCCGAATAGTATCATCACTACTCGGAATTGCCCGTGCAAATGCTTCCATTATGGCTTTTTCTAAACGAGGCCATAACATCAACAACCCAAATGATCCATATAATCTAACATCGAGACTTTCATACCAACGATAATCCAAGCATTCTAAGACCCCAAATTGTCCCACTGGGTCATTCTCCGATGCTGCTGTCCATAGGGTTCCCCCATCTGTTAATAAGTATAATTCATTAAACAAAGCCATCTTAAACCAGTCGGCTAAATCATCCCGTTTTAAAATAGGAGACTGCCATTCTTCGATTTTATCTCGCCACACATCGGAATGTTTTAAGGCCGTTCTTATCATAGCCCAACCATTCTGTCCATTGCGACCAAAAAAGTCAGTATAACGGCGAAAATATTGTACACCTGGGGCAAATTCTGTGACTGGTAAATCCCAAGCTAAAATAAAGGGAATTTTCTTAGTTCTACCTGGTTTAATGGTAAACCGAATTGCCATCGCTGCGGCAATTTGTTCCCCCGGTTCGGCCGGTGTTTCATCTTCTTGATCTGGCAATGACCCATTCATGGCAAAATAGTCCCAAACCTCAGAACCATCACCGCTTGGATTCCATTTTCCCAGATAAAAAACCTCAACACTAGGATTAGTTACACTGGCAATACAAATCTGTCCTTCTCCCTCTTGAACTCTTTCATGAGGTTGTAGACGATTAAGAATGAAACCGACCCGAAAATTATCTTGTACCCACTGATTAAAATTGCCTGTACTATGACCCCATCTGGGTTGATATTCATACTCAGGACTGCCATCATCCCTAACCGTAATTTCCGGAGATTTAATAGCATTAGTAAACCACCCGACAATATTTTGCCAAGTTAACATAATACTGAGGGTAATGGGTTTATCCGTAGGGTTGCGAACCGTCCATTCAAAAATGCCTAACGGATAACTGGTTTCTTGATAATTATTGGGAATAATAGGGGAAAATTGTTCACAAATTATGGTTGATTGAAAAGCCCCTTCATACTGATACCAACTACAGGGATAAAGAGCATGGTAAGTTCCCTTTTCCTTGGGATACCAGGCCCAACGGGATAGAGTTTTATCGGTGGGTGGTTCCGTCGATAAAGCATAAGCTTGGGCCGTACCATCTTCTAGTTGTTCAAAGATACTAAACTGACAAGATGGGATACTTTTAAAAATATGTTCTCCCCCGTCTAAATGCCAAAGGTTAAAATCACCGCGAGGGGAACGGCCAATACAACCGGCCCCAAACCCACCGAGGGGCATTCCATGCCAGGGGCCATCATCTAAATTACTAGCATAACGCACGGTGTAGGGGTTATCCCATCCTTGACCGATAGGATGCTTCCACGCGCAAGAGGGGATGTTTGGGAGAGAAAATAGAGTCTTCATGGGTTTATATTGTAGGGCATCAGGAGACAATTATGTTAAGTTAATTTTGTAACTTTTATTGTCATCAGCGATCGCTGATCTCTTTAGTTATATTTTGTTCCTAAACTCAACTTATAAATTCTTTATTTATTATTATCATAAAGCTCAACTATTCTCCATAAAATTCATTAATTTTTTCTACATAATCTAACTGAGAAATTGCCAATAAAATGTCTTTCCATTGCCTATTATGAGTATGGCCAATGCAAAGATACTGATAATTTTGACACCTAATTCTTCCTGGACTGTTACGATAAATATCGACAGTTGGATCAATGGTTTGTATTGTTGCTAAAAATTGAGGATTTGCTGGAATACAAAATTCATAACTGACCGTTCTTAACCCATCTATTGGGCCAATTAAACCGTCAGGAGAAATAGCAGAGATATCAAAAGTTATCTTGTTAAGTACAGCATCAGAATTTAAGTTTTCACTCAAAAGTTTTTCCGAAGAATAATTGATCAGGAAAACAGCAGAAAAAAGTGGCAGAAAAAATCTTAATATTTTTAAGTTAATCATGATAACAATTTCAGTGATTTTAAAACAATTCCTCTTGTAAGACTTCTAATTCTTGTTCTTCTTCCTCTCCATTTAATAATAATTGAGCCGCTTCCAACATATCATTAACAAGCTCTTTTAGATCTTCTTTATTATCAAGATATGTTTTTAATGCTTCTAGAGGATCTAAACTTTTTCCTATTCCTAATTCTGGTAAACGAGGACGGGCTAATTGACTAATTAATTCAGGACGAATCGTATAACTATGGGCAGCTTTTAACGCATCATGAATCACTGCACTATTAACCAAGTCTAATTGTTCTGACCGAATTTGATAATTTAATCTTACAACTGATTCCTCAATATTTTTTTTAGCAATGGCTTTTAATAAGGCATCTTGGGGATCTTCTCTATCAGAAATATCAACTTTTATAGTATAAAAAGGACGGGCAGGTAAGGGGCAAAATTGCCAATCAACCTCACCTTTTTTAACCCTCAATAAAATATAGCCTTTCTCTTCTTTTTCTTCGCTAAAATCCACTCTTTCAATACTGCCAGGATAAATAATGGGGGGATTATTATTCGGATTCAAATTTTGGTATTTATGCACATGACCTAAGGCCACATAATCAAATTCAGGACGAATTAATAAGGAAATAGGAATGGTAAATCCTCGGCCAACTGCCAGAAATTGTTCAGCCCCAAATCTTGCCCTATTGACCATTAAATGTCCTAATAAAATGGTTGGAGTTTCTGGTTCTAACTGCCTGATTTCTGCCTCCAAAGCAGGTCTGAGGGCTTCGATTAATAATTGATTAACATCATCTAAACATAACCCTTCTGTTTTCGCTTTAGTTAATAAAATAGAACGGGTTAACCAAGGTAATGTAATAACTTGAATGCCCCCATTTTTTGTAGAGATTCTATGGGTTTCTAATTTATCTCCCACAATAAACCCAGGAACGGCTAAAGTTCGATAAATACATAAACTTGCGCCCCCATTTCCTTGAGAATGTTGGTCATGATTTCCCACTAATAAAATGGTAGGAATATTGGCATCAGCTAAGCGTCGAAATTGAGAAGCAAATGCTTCCTGAATATAAGGGGGAGGTGTAGCATCAGGAAAGGCATCACCCCCAAATAAAACGAGATCTACAGCTTCTTGAATAGCGCAATCAATACATAAACTTAAGGACTTGATAAAGTCTTCTAAACGGGTATTTAAACCTGTTTGTGGGTTAATTCTTCCATGGGAGAAACCGCTACCTAGGTGAATATCAGAAAAGTGAAGAATTTTAATCATGGTCAATAAGAAGTTATTTGATTTTAATTTAATAATTAAGTCTTATTATGATTCTAATACATCTATTCGTAAGGTGGGCAATGCCCACCCTACAAGCTTTTATCGAGGTGCTTTAGTCCATCCAGCTTTTCTAGCTTCTTCTTCGCTACAGAACCATCTTTCACCTTTATCTGTTGATATTACAGTTTTTTCGTAATCTTGTTGTCCGGGAATATGATAAAGTTTTTTGCCTGTACTTACTGAAATATTCCCTTTTATATTACATTTTGGATTTGGTGGAATAGTTGAGGATGAAGCAAAAGCAGCGTTATTTTGCGATTGAATAGTAATGGATGAAAAAGTAACTAAACTGACAGCGACAAAACCGATAATTTTTTTCATTGTGTATTTTCAACTTTAATAATGGCTCTCCCGTACTTGTGGTGATAAGTAAAGCTTATAATTCGTAGGGTGGGTTAGACGCGGCTATGATTTTGATGAAAAACTAATAAGTTTTAATCCGCGTCGTAACCCACCATCTTAAGTATTGTAGCTGATTATACATTTTATACCAAGATGTCGGGAGAGCCAATTTTCTGAATTGCCAATAATCCTCTCCATCACTAATTTTGGTTTCAATCCCAAATACCTTAAAATCTCATAAATACGATCTCTCGTATTACTAAAAGTCCCATCATGACGTTTATTTCTATCTGAAGGATTACATCCTTCTTCTTGGGGTAGTTTATACTCTTTACAAATAAGATTATGATGATAAACTGCATTGCGTCGCTTACGCAAAACAGATTGTCTCTAAGAAGAAAAATCACCTAAATGCTCAGGAGTCTTTCTCCCTTTATCTTTTTTAATCTTCTCTAAAAAATCTGGATAATTATTCATATCTTCTATTGAATCTAGAGGCGGATTATTTATCCAGTTTTTTTCCTTATCAACTCGATCAACAAAAGTATAAAACGCTTCGTTATCTTCTCGATGAGATAAGATATATTGTCTCAACTTTTTGAGATTCATAGTGTTAAAATCAGGTTCAGTCATCAGCATACCTCCAATTACCATTAGGATAAATTTCGATTAAAATTTCTTCGCCAGCAATAAAAATAATGTATCCTGTGCGTTCATCTAGACGAATTAAATAGATAGGTAAATATAATTTAGTTGCCCAAATACACAACCGATAACATTGCCAAACTTGTGCTTGTGTGGGAATAGGTCAAACCCCTAAAAAGAATGATAGTTGTACCCTTAAAGTATATCAAATCTTCAAGAAGCATCAACCAATCCTAACACCCCTTTCCCATAAACTTAACAAAACCCTCCACACTATTACCAAATAAACTTGATACCCTTAAGAGTGATACCCTAAACAGTTTCCATCGCAACAGCAAGAAGTACACAGCAGGAGAATCACTGAATGTTAGAAAACTATCACAAACACGCAGCAGAAAGAGCAAAACTTGGTATTCCTCCCCTCCCTTTAACCGCAGAACAAACATCGCAACTATGCGAAATGTTAAAAAATCCCCCCAAAGAACTCAAAGAAGAACTTTTGATGTTATTACGGGATAGAGTTCCCCCTGGTGTGGATGAAGCGGCCTACGTTAAAGCAGGGTTTTTGACAGGTATTGCTAAGGGTGAGATAACTTGTCCCCTCATCTCTCGTCAAGGGGCCGTAGACCTTTTAGGAACCATGATGGGAGGCTATAACGTACAATCTTTAGTAGACTTACTCAAATCTTCTGATAGTACCCTCGCATCTACCGCAGCAACTGCATTAAGCAAAACCCTGTTAGTTTTTGATGTTTTCAATGAGGTTTTAGAATTATCTGAAACGAACCCATTCGCAAAACAAGTGGTTGACGCATGGGCCGAAGCTGCATGGTTCATCAATAAACCCAAAGTCCCCGAAAAAATCATCGTCACAGTCTTTAAAGTACCTGGGGAAACCAACACCGATGACCTATCCCCTGCCCCCCATGCTACCACAAGACCTGATATTCCCCTCCATGCCTTAGCTATGTTAGAATCCCTAATGCCAGAAGGGATAGAAACCATTGCCAGAGTCAAAGATAAAGGCTATCCTGTGGCTTATGTTGGGGATGTGGTAGGGACTGGTTCCTCCCGTAAATCTGCTATCAACTCGGTTTTATGGCATATTGGCAATGATATTCCTTTTGTCCCTAATAAACGGTCAGGAGGATACATTATAGGCGGAAAAATTGCCCCTATTTTCTTCAATACTGCTGAAGACTCCGGTGCATTTCCTATCGAATGCGATGTCTCGGAGATGGAAACGGGTGACGTTATCATCATCTATCCCTACAAAGGAGAAATTACCAATGAAGCAGGAGAATTAATTGCTACTTTCACCACCAAACCTGACACTATTCTAGACGAAGTTCGGGCCGGTGGACGCATTCCTTTACTCATTGGACGCGGTTTAACCGATAAAACCCGTCATGCTTTAGGACTCGAACCTAGTACGATTTTTGTCCGTCCTAGTATTCCTGAAGACACCCATAAAGGGTTTACCTTAGCGCAAAAAATGGTCGGTAAAGCTTGCGGTTTACCTGGGGTCAGACCTGGGACTTCTTGCGAACCCATCATGACGACTGTTGGTTCTCAGGATACCACAGGCCCCATGACCCGTGACGAATTAAAAGAACTCGCTTGTTTAGGGTTCAATGCAGACTTAACCCTACAAAGTTTCTGTCATACTGCTGCTTATCCCAAACCCGTAGACATCAAAACTCATCACGAGTTACCCGACTTTTTCTCGACTCGTGGAGGGGTAGCTTTGCGTCCTGGGGATGGTATCATCCATTCTTGGTTAAACCGGATGTTATTACCCGATACTGTAGGAACTGGGGGTGACTCCCATACTCGCTTCCCCTTGGGTATTTCCTTCCCCGCAGGTTCGGGTTTAGTCGCATTTGCCGCAGCATTAGGGGTTATGCCCTTAGATATGCCAGAATCAGTATTAGTTAAGTTTACTGGAGAATTACAACCAGGGGTGACATTACGGGATATTGTTAATGCTATTCCTTGGGTTGCTATGCAAGAAGGTAAATTAACTGTTGCCAAAGAGAACAAAATTAATGTTTTCAATGGCCGTATTATGGAAATGGAAGGTTTACCTAATTTAAAAGTTGAACAAGCTTTTGAATTAACCGATGCAACGGCAGAAAGGTCTTGTGCAGGGTCAACAATTAAGTTAGGAAAAGAGACTATTGCGGAATATTTGCAATCCAATATTGCCCTAATCAAAAATATGGTTGCACGAGGATATAAAGATTCTCGGACTTTGATGCGTCGTGCAGCAAAAATGGAACAATGGTTAAAAAATCCCGTATTAATGGAAGGGGATGAAACCGCAGAATATGCAGACATCATCGAAGTCAATTTAAGTGAGATTAAAGAACCGATTGTTGCTGCACCAAATGACCCTGATAATGTTAAATTGATGTCCGAATGTGCCGGGGACAAAGTTGATGAAGTGTTCATAGGTTCCTGTATGACGAATATTGGACATTATCGTGCTGCTGCTAAAATCTTAGAAGGGGCCGGACGCATTAAATCTGTTTTATGGATATGTCCCCCAACCCGAATGGATGAAAAACAGCTACGAGAAGAAGGGGTTTATGGTACTTTTGCCGCATCTGGTGCGCGAACAGAAATGCCTGGATGTTCCCTATGTATGGGCAACCAAGCGCGTGTAGAAGACAATGCGACCGTATTTTCTACCTCTACCCGTAACTTTAATAATCGTATGGGTAAAGGGGCCAGAGTTTACCTCGGTTCTGCGGAATTAGCTGCCGTTTGTGCCTTATTAGGAAAAATCCCCACTGTTGAGGAATACATGGAGATTGTCACCCAAAAAATTGATCCCTTTGCAGGTGAATTATACCGTTATCTCAACTTCAATGAAATTGAAGGATTTGAAGATGAAGGACGGGTTATTCCCTTAGATGAAATGCCCAAGATTGAGGATATTTTAGGCATTCCTGTGGGAGTTTTGAGTTAAGAAGATGGTAGGGTGGGCAATGCCCACCTTTTCAAGCTCAATTTTTAATCAAATAAAGATGTCAAATTTTAATACCTATTTTTCTGATTATAAATCAGAAGGTCATAACTGGATTACTCTAGCCAGTGGAGAATATTATCCTGATAGATGAAAATATGGCTTTTCACGTCAAAATATTGGTCTAAAAATGGTAATCCTAGACGAAAAGTTTACTTGTTTTATATGCTATTGAATCTTATGCTAAGGACTTAGAGCATATTATTACTGAATATTTATCTCAGTGCGATCGCCTATAATTAATCTATCCCCTAAAATTAGCATAAGGAGTATATCGCTTAGAATCTTTAAGATGTTATAGCTAACTTTTTCGTCTAAACATTGGCTCTATCTTTCCCCAAAATTTCTTGATTTAATTTACCACTACGATACCCTTCTAAATCAAGGGTGACATAAATAAAGCCTAATTTTTGAAACTTGGTCACCAATTGGGGTAAATTAGCCGTAATAACAAAATCTTTGATTACCTCTGGGGGTAATTCAATTTTGGCTGTGTCTCCCTGAGAACGCACCCTTAAATTGTGATAACCTAGGTTACGCAGATAAATTTCGGCTCGTCCTACCCTTTGCAGTTTCGCCACCGTAATTTCTTCACCATAGGGAAAACGGGAACTTAAACAGGGTTGGGCTGGTTTATCCCACCAAGGTAAACCCAAAGCTTGGGAGAGTTGACGAACTTCGGATTTTGTGATACCGACTTCTGCTAACGGCGATCGCGCCCCTCTTTCCTTAGCCGCTTGTATACCGGGGCGATAGTCTTGTAAGTCATCAGCGTTAACCCCATCTACCACATAGGGATAGCCTCGTTTTAAGGCGAGGGGTTTCAGGGTGTCATGGAGTTCACTTTTGCAAAAATAACAACGGTTAACAGGGTTTGCGGTGTAGCTGGGGTTATCCATTTCACGAGTATGGACTAACTCATGGAGAATGCCAATGGTGGCGGCTTGAATTTTGGCTTCTTCTAATTCTTCGGGTAATAATGACGGGGACACAGCCGTAATTGCTAACGCGCGATCGCCTAAAACATCATAAGCAATTTTGGCGACTAAAGTGCTATCGATACCCCCAGAATAGGCAATTAATACCTGTTCCATTGGTTGAAAAATTGCTTTTAATTGGCTGAGTTTTTCCGTAAGCATTTTATTGTCAAGCTCAAATTTTAAGGATTTATTTCTATTTTAACAAACCCTTAACTGATCTGACTATCAACTTGAATGGGTAATTCAAGGGTGAAACAACTCCCCTTGCCAAATTCAGAGGTTAAGGTGAGATCTCCCCCATGTAATTGTGCTAATTTGCGAGATAATGCTAATCCTAACCCTGTTCCTTTATGTTTGCGACTGAGGTGATTATGAATTTGTTGAAAGGGTTGAAATAGTTTTTGTTGATCTGCCTCTTTTAGTCCAATTCCTGTATCAATTACACAAAAAATCAGATTATTTTGAGTTCGTTTGACTTGTAATGTCACCGAACCTTTTTCTGTAAATTTAATGGCATTAGAAAGTAAATTAAGCAGAATTTGTTTAATTCTTCTTTGATCAACGGTACAAAAATCAATGTTATCCGCTATATCAATAATTAGGTCAAGTGCTTGTTCATTTGCTTTGGCTTGAACCATAGAAATTGCTGCCAAACAAATATCTTCAACCGCCACAGTTTCTAAAAATATTTCTTCTTTTTCCGCTTCAATTTTAGAGAGATCTAAAAAGTCATTAACAAGGGACAATAAATGTTCGCCTGATACCCTAATTCCATGAACATACTGTTTTTGCTTGTCATTTAAGGGGCCATAAAGTTCTTCTTTAAGCATCTTAGAAAAGCCTAAAATACCCGCTAAAGGTGTGCGTAACTCATGACTCATGTGAGAGAGATAATCTTTTTTATCTTGATGAATAGATTGTAGTCTTTGATTTTCTAATTCTAACTGCTTTAAACGCTCTTGTAATTGACGGTTTTGGATGACGATCGCTATTTGATCTGTCACAATTTCTAAGGTTTCAATTTCTTCTAAAGTAAACGTACGAGTTGCTTCTTGAGTTACTAATATTAAATACCCAAATAATTGTTCACTCAAATACACGGGAACACTTAAAATACAACAATGAAAATTATCTTCCTCCTCAAAAATTGTTAATGGGGTAAGCTCTAAAGATTGAGTAGTAATAGCATCGGCTTGACAAAACTGGTAAACTTGCTGTTGGGCGGCACAATGGAATAACTGTAGCCATTCATTATGGAGTAACCTTTCAAGCAAACTCTTTTCTGTCACTGCCCAAGCCTGATAAATGTGGCATAGAGATGATTCAATGCGTAATAAAATTGCATTATCTATGCTGTATTTTTGGCCAATGATGGCTAAAATTTTGGCCATGACTTCCTGGGGATTTGCCCCAGAATTTAAAAGATGATAAATTGAGCCTAGGAATTCTTTCTGTCCATCATAGTTACCCGTTTGATGAGACAGCTTTCTCTGTTGTTTAAAGATGCCTGAATATTGACTTGCTAAGGTTCCCACGAGCTTTTTTGTCCTGGTTAATCCACTAATGCCCCCATTGACTCAGTATACAGGTAAATTCCTCTAGAGGAATTTATTTCTGAAAAAAGGTCATAAAAAGCAACATTTAAAATTGTCGGCGGGAAAAAATGAAACTAGAAATTGCTAGAAGAAGGATAATATAAACTATCCCATAGAGAGCATTCATTGCTAACTCTAAACTGTTGGGGAGAATTCCATAGACTGCTGTATTTCTAAGATTCAATCTTTCTAGGTTGGGAACGATTAAATAAATACTTTCTGTCAGAGCAGTAATACTGGGATTTTTGCTAATCATAGCCAACTTTAGTAAATCACTACTTAGATGTCCAATGAAATAGATTCCGAAACTCAAAAGAGTGGCCAAAATTGAGCTAGTAAAAGTACCAAAGGTAATAGAAACAGCCGTCAACAATGCCAATTCTAACAATAAATATAATTGAGAAATTAATAAGCTAAGGGGGGAAAATGTGATTTTTGACCAACTCAATAAACCAAAATAAAGCAATGTCATGATGGCAATCATCACAGCAAGTACCGCGCATAAACCCAAATGTTTACCAAGGATTAATTCACTGCGACTAATGGGTTTAGGAATTAACACTAAAACGGTTCTTTTTTCAATCTCTTTATTAATTAATCCCGTTCCCACAAAAATGGCGACAATGGCTCCTAAAAAAGCAGTCATTCCTAATCCTACATCGAGAAAAATTTTACCATCTGCCCCGACAGAAATTTCTGGCAGTAAGCGTAAAGACAAGGCTAAAACAACTCCAAAAAAACCAATAACATAGAGGATGCGATCACGGATTACTTCTCGAAATCCATTAGTCGCAATTACCCAGATTCTGACTAAGTTCATCTTACTATGATTCTCTTGAGTAACTAAGGTTTACTTTCTTATTATTCCCCAGAGGAGGCTTTCTGATATCATAATCGTACAAGAAATTTGCAAAATCTCTGCTTAAATTGTTATGAAAAGATACAAAATCAAGCAATGGCTCATTTTGGCTATGCTAACCTTGATTACAGGTGTTTGTCTGATTGGATGGCAAACCCAAGGTATGGCTCAATCTTCTCCCTCTCAACCTGCTGTAACTCTATCCACTTCTCAATTAACCCTAGCAGAAGTGGGGACAGGAATTTATGCTTTAGTTGCTGATACAGATTTTCCTAATGATCAACCGAATGCAGCCGTGTGTAATGGAGGTATTATTATTGGAGATGATGGAGTTTTAGTAATTGATCCTTTTCAAACCAAAGGGTTAGGAGATTTACTTTTAAATACAGTTAAAACCCTTACAGATAAACCAATTCGCTATGTTCTAAATACTCACTTTCATTTTGATCATACAGGGGGGAATTCTGCGGCAGTTGCTCAAGGAATTCCCATTATTGGACGGGGGCCGATTCGTCAATTTATGTTAGAAAAAAATCTAGAATATGATCCTAATCCGCAACTACCAAGTATCATTATGAACGAAAATGGGTCAATTTGGTTAGGCAATCGCCAGGTAATTCTAGAAACGGCCGAAGGCCATACAATGGGAACAGATTTACTTGCTTATATTCCTGATGCTAAAGTAATGTTTACCGGAGATATTTTATTTAATAAAAGGTTTCCCTATATTACTGATGGCAATATTCGACAATGGCAAAAAACATTAATTACCTTAAAAAAGGATTATAATGATGTTAAATTCGTCCCTGGTCATGGGCCGATTACTGATAGTCGTGGATTAGATAGCCTTAAAACTTATCTAGACAAATTAGAAACCTTAGCAATGACTTGGAAGGAGAAGAAAATACCAGAAGAACAGGCGATTAATAGTGCTTCAAAAATTCCTGATGCTTACAAAGATTATAAATTTCAAGCCCTTTATGGGAGTAATTTGAAGGCCGCTTATCAACAAATTACTTTGGGAAATTAGCATAGGAATAATATAGTAAGGGCTTAATATTATTAAGCCCATTTAGTGTGAATACAAGAATTCCAGAGTCAGAATGGGATAAATTTTTAAACATGGGGGATAAAGTCGAAATCATGGGTATTGAGAAGATAAACAGATAATAAAAATTGACCTAAAATTAATACTCAAATTACTTTCTTAAATCAATCTATAGAAAGAAAAATTAACCATTTTAAAAAAGCACAATGATATAATAACAGTTAAGAACTCAATCTTAGAATACTCTTATGACTGCTACACTTTTTAAACCAGGAAGCATAGAATCTTACCTAGGAGAAGAAGCAGAAAATCTGCTCACCTACAAAGCCAAAGTTCCCCAATCTTTGGTACATTTACCAGGAAATGACTTTATTGATCGTATTTTTGCACAAAGCGATCGCAACGCTCAAGTTTTACGGAGTCTTCAGCAAATCTATTCAACGGGAAGATTAGCCAATACGGGATACATTTCTATTCTACCCGTTGACCAAGGAATTGAACATTCTGCGGCTGCTTCTTTTGCTCCTAACCCCATTTATTTTGACCCAGAAAACATCATTAAATTAGCCATAGAAGGAGGATGTAATGCACTAGCAACTACATTAGGGGTATTAGGAATGATGTCCCGAAAATATGCCCATCGTATCCCATTTTTAGTCAAATTAAACCATAGTGAATTACTCACTTATCCTAACACCGCCGACCAAATTATGTTTGCCAGTGTAGAGCAAGCTTGGAACCTTGGTGCAGTAGCAGTCGGTGCTACCATTTACTTTGGATCATCAGAATCAAATCGTCAAATTCAAGAAGTCAGTAAAGCCTTTGCGCGGGCCCATGAATTGGGTATGGCTACGGTATTATGGTGTTATCTGCGGAATGATATATTTAAACAAGATAAGGACTATCATTTAGCTGCTGATTTAACGGGACAAGCGAACCATTTAGGGGTAACAATAGAAGCAGATATTATTAAGCAAAAACTACCTGAATGTAATCATGGATATGAAGCAGTTGCTAAAGCGAGTAATCAAAAATATGGGAGAACCGATGAGAAAGTTTACACAGAATTAAGTAGCGATCATCCTATTGATTTAACCCGCTATCAAGTGTTAAATTGTTATGCAGGAAGAAGTGGATTAATTAACTCCGGTGGTGCATCGGGTAAAAACGATTTTGCTGAAGCAGTTCGCACGGCAGTTATTAATAAACGGGCCGGAGGTTGTGGCTTAATTTCTGGTAGAAAAACCTTCCAGCGTCCTTTAGAAGAAGGGGTGAAACTTTTCCATCTAATTCAAGATGTTTATCTTTCTTCTCAAATTACCATTGCTTAAACAAAACTGTTAGGGTTAAAGGGACTTTATGTCCCTTTGGTTTATGTTTTTCGTCTAACTTGTAACCACATAAAAATACCTGTAACCCCCAACATCAAAATCCCGAAAGCATTTAAAAAAGGATAAATTATTTGTAAATCAATTATCCCAAATTTACCCCGATGAAGAGCTAATAACCAGGAAAATTTTCGAGCATTCCCTGTCAATTCTGCTACTTGAAATAATGACCCGGTAATCGCAGTTAATAGTAAAGGAAAGATCATCAAAGGAGCAAGGGTATAATGAAGATGGCGTAAGCGTCTTTTATTAATCATTGAATCCGACAAATATTGTATTTTTTAAATCCCTTGTAGGGGCGAACGGCCGTTCGCCCCTACGTAAACATCCATTTTCCCTAATAATACTCACAAAGTCCCTTAAAATAAAACTTGGATAAATTTGCTACCCAATCATCTTACTATCAGTCCACCATGCAAACCCTGGAAACCCCCAAAACCACCCCTGAATTTGATACCACCATTCACCGTCGCCAAACCCGTCCCGTCAAAGTGGCAGATGTCACCATTGGGGGAGGTCATCCCGTGGTGGTACAATCCATGATTAATGAGGATACCCTAGATATTGATGGGTCAGTGGCCGCCATTCGTCGCTTACATGAAATTGGTTGCGAAATTGTGCGGGTAACAGTTCCCAGTATGGCCCATGCTAAAGCCTTAGCAGAAATTAAAGCAAAATTAGCCCAAGTTTATCAACCCGTTCCCCTCGTGGCGGATGTGCATCATAATGGCCTAAAAATTGCCCTAGAAGTGGCCAAGCACGTCGATAAAGTCCGCATTAACCCAGGATTATATGTCTTTGAGAAACCCAGTCCTACCCGTAGCGAATACACCCAGGCAGAATTTAAAGAAATTGGTGATAAAATCCGCGAAACCCTAGAACCTTTGGTTATTTCCCTGCGAGATCAAGGAAAAGCCATGAGAATTGGGGTTAATCATGGTTCTTTGGCAGAAAGGATGTTATTTACTTATGGAGATACCCCCGAAGGGATGGTAGAATCTGCCTTAGAATTCATCCGCATTTGTGAATCTCTCAATTTTTATAATATTGTGATCTCCATGAAAGCATCCCGTGTTCCTGTCATGTTAGCGGCCTACCGCCTCATGGTCAAACGGATGGATGAGTTAGGCATGGATTATCCCCTACATTTAGGGGTAACAGAAGCAGGAGACGGAGAATATGGCCGAATTAAGTCTACGGCAGGAATTGGAACCCTTTTAGCGGAAGGAATTGGGGATACAATTCGCGTTTCTTTAACGGAGGCCCCGGAAAAAGAAATCCCGGTTTGTTATAGTATTCTTCAGGCTCTGGGACTGCGTAAAACCATGGTGGAATATGTAGCCTGTCCTTCTTGTGGTCGTACTTTGTTTAATTTGGAAGAAGTATTACATAAGGTACGAGAAGCGACGAAACATCTCACAGGGTTAGATATTGCTGTTATGGGATGTATTGTTAATGGCCCTGGAGAAATGGCCGATGCTGACTATGGTTATGTAGGTAAGCAAGCGGGTTATATTTCCTTGTATCGGGGACGGGAAGAAATTAAAAAAGTACCTGAAGACCAAGGGGTTCAAGAATTAATTGAATTAATTAAAGCGGATGGCCGCTGGGTTGAACCTTAAATTTATTTTTCCTTAATCGTTTAAGTTCTTGTCGGGGGCGAACGGCCGTTCGTCCCCTACTTTTGTCTAATCCGTGGCGGTATATTATTCCCTATCAAAATCTCGCAAAGAAACTTCATCACAAAGACATAAGAAATTGAATTATTAGACAATATTACTCAATATAACGTGACAAATTTGGTCTTTTTTGTACAAAACTTAATTATTAAGGTAAACCCAGTCAATTTTTAGTTAATCGCTGATTAAGGAAAATTGGAAAGAGCAAGGGGGAAAAATCTTGGTCTAAAGCTCTGTATGTCTTTGATAGAAGCGGATTGACAATTTTGAGAGATTTATGATTGATGGACAAACTTAAAATTTATTGAAATTAAGCTCAGATTTCTGAGAATCTAACTGCTCTGACTGAAATCTCCACATTGTAACAGTAAGTTAACAAGTTAGACAGATTGTAACTAAAAGTGTTCAATCTTTAAGCTTTTAGAATTTACTATAAGCAAATATCAATAAATAAAACAGTTTTGTTGACTAATTTCTCGGTTTATATATATTTATATTTTTAGCTTAAAAATTATCACAAAATTGTTGCTAATAATCACCAATTATATCTCAAAAAATACAGTTATTTTTTTTAACTTTTACCACAGATTTAAGTTAAAAACCCCTTGATAGGATGAGTTTAACGGATTCAGTTTTCAATATAAAAATCATGAGTATTTGTGGAAAGAAATGGCTCTCAACCCTATCTTTAGGTGTTGTTTTAAGCTTCGGTAGTGCAGTCAATGCTAGTGCAGCTACTCTCGGTTATGAATTTACGGGAGGTGCAAATGATGCCAATGTCGATGTGACCTTCGGTTATGAATTTCAGTTAGGAAATACTGTTGGTGATAATGATCACATAATTGCCTTAGGTGTTTATGCTGGCGGAAGTGATAATAATGGAAATCTAGCATTAGACAGCGATCATCAGGTGCAGATTTGGGAGGTTGTTCCTGGTGATCCAAGTTCTGGTATTCCAATTTTCGACGTACCCATAACAATTGGGCCTTTAACAGCCAACACTTTCATCTATAAAGACTTTGTTTATTTAGAATTCCAAGATCGCATTCCTCTTACTTCTTTTGATACTAATAAAAGCTACCGTTTGGGAGTCTCGTACACAACCGAGGGGGACAAATTATTTATTGAGAATACAGGGGGGGTTGATGCCTTAGCTCCTGGTAATGTCACAATTCCTACTACTAACGTAGATGGGGAGATTCCTGGTACGGATACAGACCCCGATTTTATGCTTACTCTTTCCTCCATAATGCAACCCGATGGAGGATTTGAACCTATCGGTTATTTTGGCCAATCAGGTGGCTCTAACCCTCTCACTTTTCCAGATACCCCAGCCTCGGAATTTTTCGATAATAACATTTTCTATGTTGTCGGGAATATCCTGTTTGGTCCGGCAACTGATGTCCCACCAACAACCAGTGGTACAGGGACAGGCACTTCTACAGGTACAGGCACTGCTACAGGTACAGGGACAGGCACTGGTACTGGTACTGGTACTGGTACTGGTACTGGTACTGGTACTGGTACAGGGACAGCCACTAGTACAGGGACAGGGACAGCCACTGGTACAGGGACAGGGACAGCCACTGGTACAGGGACAGGGACAGCCACTGGTACAGGGACAACCACTGGAGTCCCTACTATTCCTGAACCAAGTTTAGTGAATGGGTTACTAACAATGGGATTAGCAGGAATTGCGATTCGATACAAAAAACAATCGGCAAAAAAATAGTTAATGCTTGAGTTTAAGATTAATTAGGAGTCGTTCAGTTACAAGTTTTTTTGACTCCTAATTTGACTTTTTCTCTTCTGAATCAAGAATTCACCCAAGTTACAATAACTGTTCTCGTTCTTCTATGGCCATGCCATGAGCGGGAAACTCTTCATAATTGGCTAAGATTTGGGTCGTTTGTTTAACACGATCAAACCCTTCTGATGTTAAATAAGCGACAGTAGAACGTTTGAGAAAATCATAAACAGAAACTGCGGAATAGGAACGAGCAAACCCTCCCGTCGGTAAAACAGCATTAACGCCGATCGCATAAGTCGCTGCTGAAGAAGGGGTATATTTTCCGAGTAAAATTTCCCCGGCATTTTTCACCTTACCCACTAATCGTAAGGGATCTTCCACCAAAATTTCTAAATGTTCAGGGGCATATTCATTAATAAAATCCAGGGATTCCTGTAAACTGGACGTAAGAATAATTCCCCCATAAGCTCCTAACCCTGCCTCACAAAATTCCCGTCGCCATTGAGGAAGTTTTTGTAAATAATCCGAGGCATATTGACTAGCTTTTTGCGCCACGGTTTCACTATGGGTAACTAATAAAGCCGCAGAGTCTGGCCCATGTTCAGCTTCAATCAATAAATCTAGGGCCGCTAACTGGGGGTTGGTGGTTTCATCTGCTAAGATGATTGACTCACTGGGACCCGCAGGTAAACCCACATCCACCGTCCCAAATAAAATACGCTTGGCCGCTGCCCCATAAATACTACAAGGGCCCGTTAATTTATCTACTTTTGGTACAGTTTGCGTTCCTAAAGCCATGGCCGCCAAAGCTTGAACACCCCCTAATTTATAAACCTCCGTCACCCCGGCCATTTGGGCCACCACTAGAGAAACAGGTTCGACGTTTCCTTGTTTATCCGATGGGGTACAAACCACAATTTTTTCCACCCCGGCCACCATCGCAGGAATGGTTAACATTAACATCATGGAAGGAAAGGCCCCTTTTCCTCTGGGAACATATAACCCCACACGAGGAATAGGGGTGATTTTTTCGCCAGCAAAAATCCCTGTATCAATTTCCGCCAGGTTCATTTCTTCTGGCATTTGCCGTTGATGGACTTCTTTAATGTTACGGAAAGCCTGTTCTACTGCTAATTTAACATCAGGTTCAATGAGGTGTTGCGCTTGAGCAAATTCTGCCGCAGTGACTTTGATATTCTGGGCCGTTGCTCCCTCATAATCAAATTTACGGGCATAGTGAACCACCCCTTCATCACCGCTTTTAGCGATCGCCGTAATCACTTCTTGAGCAATGGGAAGGACTTGATCGATATCCAATTCGGCCCGTCGCTTTAAGGTGGCGAGATCCCTTGATGTCATTTGAGCAAGTTTGAGAATTCTGACCACTATTTCTCTCCTGATAGGTCGGTCGGTGCTTTTTTCTATTGTATTCGGACGGAGAATAAAGGGCGTATGCCATGCGCCCCTACAAAAACGGAATTTATCTCACTGTAGGGGAGCAAGGAACCTGCGTCCACAATGAATGTAACTTAGGATTAATTTGACCGTTTTGGGCGACTTTTTTTTGGGGATAAAGAGGGAGAAGATGGCTTTTGTCTCTCTTTTTGACGAGGAATTTGATCAAGATAAATTGGCACTGTAAAATGAAACTGACTTCCATGATCTTTCCCTAAAGATTCTGCCCAAATTTGTCCGCCCCAACCATGAACAATTTGACGAGAAATCGCTAACCCTAGACCCGTTCCCCCCGCACTGCGACGTAAGGCCCCTTCTTCTTGATAAAAGCGATCAAAGACCGTTTCCAAGCGTTTTGGTTCAATCCCTCTGCCTGTATCAGCCACGGTGACTTCTAAATGTTCAGGACTATTGCGACTAACTTGAATAGTCACTTTGCCCTCTTGACTGGTAAATTTACAAGCATTGTCTAATAATTTGGCCAACACTTCTACTAACCATTCTCCATCTGCTTGAATGAGAGGCAATTCATCTGTAACGAGGTTTTCAATTTGGGGCAAGGGGTTGTCTTTATGACGGGCCCGAACATTGCTTAAAGATAATTCCACACATTCTTGAAGATTTAAGGGTTCCACATTCCATTGCACCCGTCCACTTTCTAATTGAGAAAGGGTCAAGAAATCTTGGACCAATTTTCGCATTCGTTCCGCATCTTGTAGGGCGGCACTCAGCATCACTTGACGTAACTCAGGGGACATATCCGGTTCGGTAGCCAAACTTTCTAAACAGACTTGAATAGTAGACAAAGGAGTGCGTAATTCATGACCTGTAATCGCCACTAAATTCGAGCGAGTGCGATCAAGTGCTTCTAATTGTTCGTTAAGATCTTGAAGATTAGCGTAAGCTTCTGCTTGAATCAGAGCGACTCCAATTTGGGTGGCGATCGCATTAACTAAGGCCACATCTTCTTCTTTCCAGAGCATGGGATCTGGACCACAATGGTGTAATTCCAACATTCCCATCAATCTACCTTGATAGAGAATAGGAACCAACATCCAAGACAAAATTGAACAACTTTTGACGAGGGTTTGTAAAACGTCTTCGGGTTGATTTTGTTGCTCTAATAGTTTAGTAATTCGCGGATCGCTAATAGCATTATCAATGGTTAAAGCATCCCGTAAAGCGACTACTTCCTTAAACAGAGGATTATTTTTTAATGGCCAAGTTTGTCCCTGAATTGAGGAAATACCCGCATTAATAAATTCGTGTTGAATGATAGCGGTTGCATCGGTTTCTTGACAACGATAGACCAAACAACGACATACCTCTAATCCTTCCCCCAATTTCTGCACCGCAACTTGTAAAATTTCATCAGGATTAAGGGAACGTCGGATGGCCGTTGTCACCGAATTAATTAACCGTTCTTTATGTTCTTTGATAGCAAGAGAATGGTTAGCTTTGATCAGTTTATATTGACCCGCCTGAAGATAGGTAACTAAACGTTGTACAAAGGGATCAGGATTGTTATTAGAGGTATCCCAATTACGGTTATCTGCCTCTTCAGACTGAAGTTGCTGCACGTTTTGGGCCAAGACTTCTGAGGGGAGATAGATTTGACGCGCTTGTTGAATTTTTGACTTAAGTTCAGGACGATAGTCTTGAATCCGTTCTAGTACAATATTAGCGGCCTGTTGGCTTACCTGGCGATCAAAAGTCCAAATTCCTTCAAAACGGCGACTATTATCCATTGCTGAACTGGTTTCTTCTTTAGCGGCCGCGGTTCGCTCTTGACAAATTAAACAGCTAGCATAATTGAGGCCGATGACGATTAAATGCCATTCTTGAGTTAGGCTATCGGTTGGCTCAAAGGCGATGGTTTCATAGACATCAGAACAATTTTTAAAGTTGGTTTCTGGTGCCGCTAAAACATAAACTTGCTCGCTTTTTTGGGCAATTCGTCGATATCGCTGGGCTTCTTGACGATAAAACCGTTCCCGTTGAAAACTGGCAATCACTAATGGCTCATCAGAGCCGGCGAGTACCTGATCTTCCATGGCATGGGACAATGCTGTCAAAGAAGCCTTAAAGTACATTTGCGGCCGCCAATGGGGAAGCAGTTGCAACAGTTGTGTTAAAACCGATTTTGATCTACTCATCAATGATTTTTTTCCGAGATCTCCTGGCAAAATCGATGTTTACTGCCCATCTGACGAGCATCTTGGGGCTAATCATCACGGGCGAAACGGTGAGTTCTGTACTAAGGTGAGTTGTGATTTCTCCTTAACCTCTATCCTACAAAAAAGCTGTCCGTCTCTCTTGTTTATTTTTGATGATTACCTAATAGCTCACAGTCTTAATATTGTATGTTACCTTGATTTCATTAGGCCAAGAGAGCATAATTTAATCTTTGATTGGTGGTGCAAGGCGGAACTTCACCATAGAACGAAACTGAACAATTTGAGCAATTTTGCATCAGCCAGTCGAGTCGGTGAATGAAAAAGCCCCTCCCCTTTAAGAAGGACATTATCAATTTACCAGGTTTTTACCTTTGTGATTTATTTTAATAATTGTCTATTTATCGCAATTAATAAACTGTTGTGTTTTTAAAATGACTATTGATAAAACCCAATAAAAAAGATGTATTCCAGTCCATCTTCGTTTTTTAACTGACTAAAAACCATTTTAAATGCGTTTTAACTTAACCAGAAACCATATTTATTTTTCTTGTATAATTTAATCATATAAATCGATGAAAAACATTATAGATAGTCACCAAGTCAGCCCACCGAAAACTTACAAAATCTCGCTTTCTCTCATTAAGATTAACTTTCCTAAAGAGATAACCTCTCAAGGGATGACTACCTTTCTAACCATTGTTTTCGGCGTTCCTTTATCTCTCTTATTTTGGATTTATTCTTTCAATAACCTCATGAGTCTATCTAGTCAACCCATTTTGTCCCCTCCTCCTGCAACCAATACGGTTATAGAAACTAATCCCTAGGCCATAGGGATTTTCTGCCAGGAATTTGTTAAGATCCAAAGCGTATCAATGATTTTATCTGGCTTAAGTCGATTTTTGGGCAATGACTTTAATTCGTGTTCCTCCGTCTTGGAAAATTAGTGAAAACCAAAGCACTCCTGAGACGGTTTATTATAACCGTCGTCGCTTTCTAAAAAGTTTAATTGGGACAGGAATTGCAGCCAGTTTAATTCCCTTAAGTGGTTGTCAAAAATCCTCCTCTCAAACAGCTTTAGAAAATAGTCTCCAACTTCCCAAACTTTCAAAGATTCAACCCTCTCCCGTTTTTAATCAAGTTGATCGTCCCATCACTAAAGAGATTTTAGCTGGACAATATAACAATTTTTATGAGTTTGGTGGCACGAAAAATATTTGGCTGAAAGCTCAAAAATTACCCATAGAGAATTGGAAAGTTGAAGTGATGGGATTAGTCAAAAATCCTCAAACCTATGATTTAGACGATCTTAAACGGAAATTTCCCCTAGAAGAAAGAATTTATCGCTTTCGTTGTGTCGAAGCTTGGTCAATGGTATTACCTTGGGTTGGGTTCCCCATGAAGGCCCTAATGCAAGCGGTTGAACCTACCAGTCAAGCCAAATTTGTCAGATTTACGTCTTTTTATGATCCAGAAATTACCACTGGCCCTGGTTTTCATCTGGGAACTTTACCTTGGCCCTATCAAGAAGGGTTACGCATTGAAGAAATGGCTAATGAGTTAGCTTTTTTTGCTCTAGGAATCTATGGCCATGATTTACCGAAACAACATGGCGCACCGTTACGGATGGTAATTCCTTGGAAATATGGGTTTAAAGGGGCCAAATCCCTGGTTAAAATTGAATTTATGGCGGAAAAACCAGCAACTTATTGGAATACCATTGATCCGAATGAGTATGATTTTGAGGCCAATGTTAACCCGGATAAACCTCACCCCCGTTGGTCACAAGCGACTGAAAAGTTTATTAGTCAAGGGCCAGGCCTCTCTTGGGACATTAAGGAAACCCTACCTTACAATGGCTACGGAGACTATGTTGCGAATTTGTACGGTTAGATATCCTCAAAAAAATGGCGCATGATTGCGCCATTCGGTTATTTTGATGATTTTTGTTTAACGTCTTCGAGAACTGCGAGAACGAGAACTGGAACCCTTACTACTACCAAACCCTGAATTTCTTTGAACATTAGAGCGAGAGGTTCCTGAATTTTTCAAATTACTACTACCAAACCCAGAACCACTAGACTTAGGGGCGTTGGGAGATGATTTTTGACGAGAGGTTGCGGAACTTGAAGAAGAGCGGTTAAGATTTCCCGTTGTCCGTAAGGTTTGCTTATTTTTCACGGCTGGGGGAGGCGCGTTATATTTACTTTGATAGCTTTGACTCGCTTGGGTATAGGTATTCCCATAACCTCCATAACCTCTCATTATTCCCCCTGGTTGATACATGGGAGGAAAATAGTATTGTGGGGTAAATAATAAACTCCCCAATGCTTGACCCGCTAATGCACCCGCAAAGGGGGCCCAAAAATTAGACTCCCGACGCACGACAACGGTTTGAGGTTGTCCGGTTTGGGGGTTAGTTTGGGTTTCTGTGACATTATGAACATATTCTATTTTGAAGTCTTCTGTCAGGTGCATGACTGCTTGCTCTCCCGTCACCTCTAAATAGGTGCTTTCCCCATTTTTTACCTGTTCCTCAGTCAGTCTGGCCATTTGTAAATTCTGGGTGCGGTAAGTGGGGGGTTTTCCTGGGGGAGTATTGAGCAACATTAGGGTATAAGTTCCCTCTGTATCATCATATTCCGCTTGTTGAACAGGGTAACGGCCCTCTTTGACTTGATTTGGGGGAGTAACACTCGCGCTAGTATTATTAGAAGATTGAGACTGGGTTGAGGTGGGAGAACTACAGGCCACGGTAGTCCAGCAGAGTGCTAGGGATAAGAAAATAGCAATCAATTTGCGAATCATAGGCTTAATGAGTTATAAAGGAATCAGTTCTGAAAAATTGAGTAATAATTGATCGTTGGTTAGTTCATCCCCAAATTGCGCCGGGGAATAATGAACTTGAATCCCTTGTAAACGGTTTTGATAATGCAGGTTAATTAAGGCTTTTAAACCGTCTTCTAAGGCGTTTCTATCGGCCAAGTTTGTTTCTAATTCTGGTACTTCTCCGGTTACAGCAACGGTGATCATCACCACTAAATTACGGGTAACAGGGAAAGATAAAGGGGTGTTGTCCTCCTCATCTTCAGTAATAACTGCACTGAGGTAACGTTGGGCCGAGTCGGTAAACAGTTCAGTAACATAGTCTCCTGCTTCTCCCTCCTCCCAAAAAACATCCCCCTCATTGGCGGCAGATTGCCAGTAAAGGCTCATTTGTAGAAGATTTTGACAAATTTCAACTAAACCCTCTCCGAGTACCTGCAAATCTCCTTCTGCATCGATAGCTTCTCGCGCTGCATGGTTTAAGACTCCTAAGACGGGAGCAATCTCATCTCCTGCAAGGTGTAGGAAAATACGACAGACCACAAAACGAGTTTTTCCGGTGAATTTGTTAATGCGATCGCGCCAAGAACTCATAATTTATGCTTGAAAAGCTCTCATTATAATGTAACCCAAAACAAGTCAAAATAATCCATTGCGTTGTTTTTTATTAAATAAACCCATTTTTATAGCCATTGAAAATCCTATTTGATAGTCTCATGGAGTCTGAAAAATTTTACAAAATATTGAATCCTTAGTTTAAGATTTTGCACAGTTAAGTTTTGAGAACATTCAGTTTTATTTCAGTGTAAGGTAAGTTACAATTACAGCAAATAAATACAAATTTAATCTTTGAGAATAAATTATAGGAAATTCACTGAATGACAATTTTCAAAAAAACAGCTTTAGTTTACTGTGAAAATCAATTTGGTTTAGTAGACGGAAAAACTGCCGCAGGCTTGATTCGTCACTCTGAAATTTATACAATTGTTGGGGTGATCGATAGTTCCTTAGCTGGCAAAGATGCAGGGAAAGAATTAGGAGGAAAAAAGAATGGTATTCCTATTTTTGCCAATTTAGATGAGGCTTTGGCTAAACTTTCAGAGATGCCAAACTGTTATATTTATGGAAAGGCTCCCTTAGAAGCTTGTCTATCCCCAGAAGAGAGGTTTCTCATCTTAGAAGCTATGGAAAAAGGCATGGATATCATTAATGGTCTTCATGAGTTTTTCTCCGAAGATCAAGAGTTTGTCAATATGGCTGACAAGCATAATATCGAAATTAAAGACATTAGAAAACCGCCCAAATTAGAAGATTTGCACGTCTTTACGGGTCAAATATCTAAGGTAAATATTCCTGTCATCGCCATACTTGGTACCGATTGTGCTTGCGGAAAAATGACCACCGCGATAGAACTTAATAAGGCTTTAAATAATCTTGGCATAAAGTCAATTCTAGTAGCAACAGGTCAAACTAGCTTGATGCAAGGAGCAAGATATGGTGTTTCTATCGATGCGCTTATTTCCCAGTTTGTGATTGGTGAAATCGAAAACTCTGTTATTCAAGCGTTTGAGAAAGAAAGTCCTGACATCATTTTAGTTGAGGGACAAAGTGCTGTTAGTCATCCCGCTTTTATGAGTTCTCTGGGTATCTTAAAAGGAAGTATGCCTGATGGAATTATTCTTCAGCACCCACCTGGGAGAGAATTTCGGTGTGATTTTCCGCATTTAATCATGCCTACTGTTGAGAGTGAAATTCAACTGATTGAAGCGATTTCTCAATCTAGTGTAATGGCGATTACCTTAAGCCATGAAAACCTCGCAAACGAAGAAATTTTGACCATCATAGAAGATTATGAAAAGCAGTTTAAGTTACCAACAACCGATGTGTTGAGTCATGGATGTCAAAAACTTGTTCAAACTTTAGCCCATCATTTTCCGAAACTTAGTCAAAAAATCAAGCAGGAAAATGTAGAAAAACTTCCTGTCTTGGCCAAGAGGTAGACATAATTGTCTAGAAAAAATCAATGAAATCGTTCATGCCAAGGATAGAAATTGCCCTATCCCAAATACAGGATAATGCTCGAATATTATCAAAACTTTATGGGCAAAAAGGGATTTCTTTAATGGGAGTTTCTAAAGCAGTATTAGGAGAGCCTTCTATTGTTAAGGCAATGATTCAAGGGGGAGTGAAATTTATTGCAGATTCTCGTATTGAAAACATTCAAAAAATGAAAAATGCGGGGATATTAACTAAGTTTGTTCTGCTACGTACTCCTTTAAGTCGGGCTGAATCTATTGTTAAAACTGTAGATATTAGCCTCAATACTGAGATAGAAACTCTTAAGGAACTTTCCTATTATGCAAGGGCATATAATAAATATCATCAGGTAATTTTGATGGTGGAATTGGGTGATTTGCGTGAAGGAATACTTCCTGGAGATCTTTCTCAATTTATGAGGGAAACCCTTTCTTTATCCCATATAAAAATTGTTGGTATTGGCTGCAATTTAGCTTGTTATGGTGGAGTCAAACCAGATAATGCCAATATGAATAAACTATCTGAATTGGTTGAGATGATTGAAAAAGAGTTTCAGATTAGTTTAGACATAATTTCTGGTGGAAATTCGGCAAATTATGACTGGTATAAATCGACTCAAGATGTGGGTAAGATTAATAATCTTCGTTTGGGTGAATCAATTTTTTTGGGTTGCGAAACTGTTAATAGAAAAGCCATTCCCGGTTTACATACCCATGCTTTCCAACTCATTGCCGAAGTTATTGAGTCCAAGATCAAGCCATCTCTACCATTTGGAGATATCTGTCAAGATGCTTTTGGAAATATTCCTAGTTTCGCAGATCGAGGAATTCGCCAAAGAGCGATTATTGCTTTGGGAAGGCAGGATATTCTAGTATCTGGTTTGCAATCTCATAATAAACTAGAAATATTAGGCTCTAGTAGCGATCATCTTATTCTCGACAGCAAAAACCAAAATTTACAAGTAGGAGATGAAGTGAATTTTAACATGGATTACGGTAGCCTTCTCGCAGCGATGACTTCTCCTTTTATTAAAAAGCAATTCATACATTCTAATAGTCCCGTGGCCGTTTAAGCTTTAAAATACGTTTTCGTAGGGGCGCAATGCTTGCGTCCAAAACTATAAGAAATAACATTTTCCCCCCTTGTTGTCAGTTAGACATAATTAGACATATCCTTTATATTTAAGAGGTTTATCATTATTTTTTTGAGGAAAATCTCATGGCAAGTTTAGCAAAACTTATGAATTTTCGGGACTCATTTTAAAAATAGGTTTTCCTAGGGGTCAACGGCCGTTGACCCCGCTTCAACCCTTAAGGGTTAAGCTATACAGACAAAACCCGCCTACGCGGGTTTAATATAGATCAACTGTTAGGTGTTGAACTAGAAACTTAAACCGCGCGGTCTGAAACATAAACCAGATATAATGAATGAACTAAAAAGCTTGCAACAAGAAAAATTATGTCAACCACCGCAGATGATGTATGGCAATTATTAGCTGAATTAGCAACAGCCCAAAAAGAAACAGAGCGACGCTTTCAAAAAACAGAAAGACGCTTTCAAGAAACTGATCGCCAAATTCAAGAAACTGATCGCCAAATTCAAGAGACTAGCAAGGAAGTTAAAAAAGTTAGTAAACAAATAGGGGCTTTAGGTGGTAAATGGGGTCGTTTTGTGGAAAATATGGTGGCTCCTGCTTGTGAAACCTTATTTTTAAATAGAGGTATTCCCGTTCATCAAGTTAGTCAACGAGTCAAAAAACGTCTGGATGGTAAAAGTTTAGAAATTGATGTCTTAGTAACCAATGAAAACCATGTTTTAGTAGTGGAAGTTAAAAGTAGTTTAGGTGTGGATGATGTTAAAGAATTGATCGATGATTTAAGAGAATTTCGACAATTCTTCCCTGAGTATAACGACAAGCAAGTATATGGGGCGGTGGCAGGGATAGAAATAGAAGAAGGTGCAGATAAATATGCTTATCGTCAAGGTTTATTTGTGTTGGCACAAGCGGGAGAAAATGTCGCTATTCTTAACAGTGCTGAGTTTCAACCAAAAGTTTGGTAGTGGGATCTATAAAAATAAGATTGATCGCTTCTTTAGCCTAAAGGTTGTTGTTTTGGAATACCAACGGGACGAGGAAATTGATAAGGGGTTTCTGCTACTTTTTTAACATAAATAAAGTGACGTATACTTTGAGTTAAAGGAGTGTTAAACTGTTTAACTAAGATAAATTTTCCCCCTAATTGTTTCAAGGCTGCTTTTAAGTTTAATTCTTCTTCCGTTTGCCAATTTCCCCGATATAATACTCCTATTCCTCCTAGTTTGAGAAAGGGTAATACATATTCAGCACAAACAGAGGGTTCCCCCACTGCACGAATTAAGGCTAAATCATACATTTCTCTATGCTCTGGTAAATGTCCAACATCTTCTGCTCGGCCGATAAATGTGGTACAATTTTTTAATTTTAAGGCTTCTAAAAATAAGTTAATTACATTGATTTTTTTGCGAGTAGAATCAAGTAATGTAAACTGCCAATGAGGAAAACTAATGGCAATAGGAAGACCAGGAAAACCACCTCCTGTACCAATGTCAATCACTTTTAATGAATCTTTATATCGCAAAAAATCTAGCCCGATAACTCCAGCTAAAGAGTCCCAAAGGTGTTTTTCCCAAAAGTCTTGAGGTTCCGTAATACGAGTTAAATTAATTTGACGATTAATTAAGATTATTTCTTGATATAACTGCTCCCATTGGTCTAATTGTGTTTGAGTTGGTTGCCATTGTAAACTATCTTGCCAAATTTCCTGAAATGTTGGTAACTGCATTAATTTACTGATTATTTTCCCGACTTATTTTTGAACAAATTTACGATAGAGACGTAAGAGAATTTTTTCAAATTCTACCCAAACAAACATCAAACTACTAAATAATAAACAGATAACTAATTGTTCTCTTGTCAACACCGTTGTATTAAAGAAATCCCGTAAGGGTGCAACATAAACTAACATCAATTGTAGAATGGTCGTAACAATGACTGCTCCCCAAAGATAAATATTAGAAAAAGGGTTCATCTCAATGGCTAAACGGGTTGTTGAACGAGCCGCGATCGCATGGCCCATTTGAGCAATACATAAAGTCGTAAAAACCATCGTTTTCCAACTTTCAGGGTCATGGCCAGGCTTTTGAGAATCATTAAAGGCCCAGGCCATTAAAGTAATTGTAATAATGGCAAAAATGATGCCAATACGCACAATATAAGACCCTAAACCTCGTGCAAAAATGCTTTCATCAGGATTAAAAGGGGGACGTTCCATAATATGAGGATCAGCAGGTTCAACCGCTAACGCTAAAGCAGGTAAACCATCCGTTACTAAATTCATCCACAGAATTTGTAAGGGAATTAAAGGAATTCCAGAAAGTCCCATAATTGGGGCCGCTGCAATCGTAATAACTTCCCCCACATTACTGCCCAAAATATACTTAATAAAGTGACGAATATTGCTATAAACCACCCGTCCCTCCTCCGTTGCAGCGACAATGGTGGCAAAATTATCATCCAGCAATACCATATCACTGGCCTCCTTACTCACATCCGTCCCAGTAATACCCATCGCAATGCCAATATCCGCTTGTTTCAGGGCCGGAGCATCATTGACCCCATCTCCCGTCATAGCGACGAATTTGCCCTGTTTTTGTAAGGCCCTGACAATGCGTAATTTATGTTCAGGAGAGACACGAGCATAAACACTAACCCTTTCAACTTCTTGTTCTAACTCCGGTTGGGACATTCGTTCTAACTCCCGTCCTGTGAGAAAATGATCCCCTTCTTCGACAATACCTAACTGTTGTGCGATCGCCTGGGCCGTTAACTGATGATCTCCCGTGATCACAATGGGACGAATACCCGCGGCCCGACATTTCGCCACGGCCGCGCGGACTTCTGGCCTGGGTGCATCCATCATGCCCACTAATCCTAACCAAATTAACCCCTGTTCGCTGGTTTCTGCATCTGTGTCGGGAATGTGTTCTAGGGGTTTATAGGCGAACCCTAACACCCGTAAGGCCCGTTTGGCCATGGCATTATTCCCGTCCAATACCTGCTTTCTCTGTTCTTCGGTGAGGGGATATATTTGTTCTCCTAATTGATAGGACTGACATCTTTCTAAAATTAATTCAGGGGAACCCTTGGTAAACATCGCATAAGCATGATTTTGACGTAGTTGCCAACTTGGCCAGTGATTACCTGTTTCTGACCACTCACAAATGGTACTCATGCGCTTTCGTTCTGAGGAAAAGGGAAACTCTGCTACCCTTTCATATTGATTTTCTAAAGTTGATTGTTGTAACCCTGCTTTTCCTGATAATGCTAATAAGGCCCCTTCCGTTGGATCACCCATAATGGCCCAGTCCCCTTCTTTTTGGGACAAATGGGCATCATTACATAGCACACCCGTGAATAATAAGGCTTGTAACTCGCCATAATTGTTAATTTTAACAGTCTGATTATCCCCCTTAATAAAGTCCCCTAGGGGTTCATATCCTGTCCCTGTGACGCGACAATTCCCCTCAAGGGTTTCTACCTCTTGCACCACCATTTTATTTTGGGTGAGGGTTCCGGTTTTATCAGAACAGATCACATTTACTGACCCCAAAGTTTCTACTGCGGGCAGTTTGCGGATCAAAGCGTGGCGTTTTACCATGCGTTGGGTTCCCAACGCTAAGGTAACAGTGATCACCGCAGGTAAACCTTCAGGAACTACCGCTACGGCCATACTCAGGGAAATTTCGACTAAATCTTGTAAAAGTCCCCATCCTCCCTTAATTACCCCTCCAACCACTACTAAGGCCACAAAAATCAGGGAACCACTAACTAAAACATTCCCTAAGTGACTCATGCGTCGCTGTAGAGGGGTGGGTTCACTTTCTACGGACTGTAACATTTCGGCTATTTTGCCCAGTTCTGTGGTCATTCCTGTGTTGGTAACGACCACTCTACCCCTACCTTGGATCACTTCTGTTCCTGTAAACACCATGTTACGGCGATCGCCAATGGGGGTATCTTCTTCTAATGCTTCTGTCAAGGGATATTTATTGACGGACTGGGCCTCTCCCGTTAAGGCCGACTCTCGAATTTGCAGGTTAGAGGCTTCTAAAATTTGGCCATCCGCACAAAGTTGATCCCCTGCTTCTACTAAAATAATATCCCCAGGAACTAATTGAGGAGCATCGACTTCGAGGCGTTTTCCGTCTCGAATGACTTGAACTTTGGGAGAGGATAAACGTTTTAAAGCGGCTAAAGCTTTTTCGGCGCGAGTTTCTTGTAAATAGCCTAAAAGTCCATTTAAAATCACAATTAAAAAAATAGCAATAGTATCTTTAAAGGGTATTACCCCTTCAGTTATGCCATTTTTCTGCAATTCCACTACATCTAAAATACCGGAAATAATTGCTACCACGATCAGCATAATTAACATGATGTTAGTAAACTGATCGAGGAGAATTTCCCAATTACTACGGCCTGCTGTTTCTTCTATTTCGTTGGGGCCATAATGTTGTTGACGTTGGCTAACTGTTTCCGCATTTAACCCTGTTTGAAGAGTGGTTTCTAACAATTCTAGGGTTTTTTGGGGAGAATAAGTATGCCAAGCTTGTTGCTGTCGGGGCAGGGTATGGGAAGAATAGGATGGAGTCACAGGTGGAGATCGTTTGTGATGAGTCTACTATTTCTCATTTTACTGTTAACTTTCTCAAGTGTTGCACCCTTAGCAGTAAAACGTAAAGTCTTTATTTTTCTTGATTAAATCTTTAGACATCCTTAAGGTTATTTAAGGTTAAGGTTCAATATGTAATAAGTGCCTATTTGTCGCATTTTGGTGGGAAATGTCCACCCGACTAGATGGTAGAGATATTTAATTAGATATCTCTACCGACTTCCTTAATACTTACTTAAGTTGTTTTGCTTTGTCTTCCTTCACTGTTGTCTGTTGATAGGATTTTTCTAACAACATAATTTGTTTTGCTTTCTGAGTTAAGGCATTACTATCCAACCAATTTAAAATTAAGGCATCGGTTGAAAATAAGCCAGCCCCATTAACGCAAAAGAACAGAAAACAAGCGGCATAAATGGCAGAAAGTTCTAAGTAAGGAATGCTAAAACCCGCTACTAAAATATGATGATACATGGCCACCATCATGGTTGATAATAACCCAAAAGCAGCCGGACGGGTGAATAAACCGAGGGCAACCAAAGGCGCACCAATTAACTCAGTATAGGCGGCAACGTAACTAAAGAAAATGGGAAAGGGTAGTCCAATATAGGACACATAAGCTTCAGCAAAACTTTCAATGTTTCCCAGTTTATCTAATCCATTATGGATCATAATTAAGCCTACCACTGCCCGCAAAATCGCCCAGGCAGTTTGAGAGGCAAAATTAGGGTTGACATTGGGTTTCAACAAAAGGGTCAAAAGATTTGAACGTAATTGGGTATTCATGATGACAAGATGTAAAAAAATGTAACTCATTTTACAAAACTTAATTAAGCTCTGTATATAGTCTCTCAGAAAAGGAAAAGTCGTTAATCGGCTGGATTCCTTGCTTAGTAAGACTTTACAAGACTAATGACTTAGAGTTAAACGAACTAACCTGAGTCTATTATTAATCTTTGTTAACATTTTAACAAGTTTCTTAAATATAAGTAGGGGCGAACAGCCGTTCGCTCCTAAAAAACGGCTCTCCCGACATCTTGGTATAAAATGTATAATCAGCTACAATACTTAAGATGGTGGGTTACGACGCGGATTAAAACTTATTAGTTTTTCATCAAAATCATAGCCGCGTCTAACCCACCCTACGAATTATAAGCTTTACTTATCACCACAAGTACGGGAGAGCCCCCAGGACTAATTGAAGAAATCCTTATGTTTTTATTCGCTTCTCTTAACTCTTGTCTCAACCCTTCAGTTAAGGCCGTGACCGCATATTTACTCGCTGCATAAACCCCACTGAATAAAGGTACTCGATGACCCGACATTGAATTAATATGAATAATATGACCATTACTATTGCGATCACTCATATCTTTAATCGCTTCACGAGTACAAATACATAAGGCTAAAACATTTATATCTAGCATCTCTCGCCACGCTTCTGTCTTGCCTGTCATTAAAGTTTCTCGATGACCCAAACCTGCGTTATTAATTAAAATATCAACCCCACCCCATTGCTGACGGATGGCTTCAAACAAGTTAATAATATCAGCTTCTTGACGTAAATCGACCCGCTTTGCTAATACTTCACCGCCTATTTCTTGTAGTTCTGTACTTAATTTATCTAACTTTTCTTGACGACGGGCGCAAATCACGAGGCGATATTTTTCCTTGGCTAAACGACGGGTGATCGCTTCTCCAATGCCACTGGATGCCCCAGTAATTAATACGACTTTTTGTCCTGAATTTGCTGCCATTATTTACCTTAAACTTAAGCAGACTTATCCAAAGAAATCATCTGATTTTGTTGTAATTGTAATTGATACATATGATTAAATAAATTCCAACAATATTCTTCAGAAAGTCCGCAGGTAATAGCTCCCCTTAACACGACATTAAAATACCAATCATTGGGAGCTAACTCTTGAGGTAATTTATCAATGACCACATAAGTCCTCACATCTTGATAAACTTTACCCTGACTATAAATTGTGACCATCTCACGACGATAACCATTATGGGGGACTTCTTCCCGTTCGTCCAAGCCTGTGCTAAACCGCCAAGGAAGCTGATACAATACCCCTTCTACCTTAGCATTAACATCAGGAACCACATCTAACGCCCCACAGTTACGCCGTAGGGAACGACGATAAAACCCCAAGCGATACCCTGGTAAAATTCCCGTTCCTATGACATAATCATGGGTATTCTCCCCAAATGTCCGCTTTAGGTCTACAGGACACATACAGGAACCATAGGCAAAATAATAAAATGAGGATTCTGAGGTTTCCTGGGGTTGCCAATGACTGCCTTGATGATGAGAGGAAGTGATTGCTTTGCCTGAATCAGTGGCAATAAAAGTCGGGGAATTCGGGGTTTGACTCATGGTTTTTTTGGGATAAGCATCAAGAGACAGCTCTGAGTTTAACGTTCCCGTAATGGGAGTTATTGTTACAATCTAACTGAAAGTTTCTAAGGTTAAGGCCAGTTTATCAGCAATTCCTTCGATCCAGTTTTCATCTTGTTTGGTATAACTGCGGGGAACATTGGCCCCTAAAATCATTACCCCATTTTTTCCCAATGGTTGACAGATAACCCCTTGAGTATTTTCGGGTAAGTAATCAAACTCTATTTTGCCTGGATAAAGAGTTAAATTAACCAGATAAACAGGCTTTTGGGTTTCCAAAACCCGTTGCAAAATTTTGCCAGGAGTGACTTGAGGGTTTTTCCCTAAAATGCCCCGACGAAGTAACACTTTATCCTCATAATACAGGACAAAAGCTTGAGTAACGGTATTAGTTAATACCAGATGGGAGGCCCAAGCGAGTTCGGTTTTGATAACATCAGATAGGTTGGGGTCAAATTCTATCCCTTCCTCTCCCATTAGGGTAACAGCATCAGGCGATCGCGGTTGGATTTGTTGCCAAATTAATCCTACTAATATTAACACCCCACTTAAGATTACTCCTAATACGTCAGATCTGGCTTGAGACTCAGTTAATTGTAAGGTTGTGAAGCGGTTAATGAGTAATAAAATGCCGCCTAAACTGCCAGCAAAAAGGGGAATTAATTTTAAGATTCGATTAGGATCTGATTTCATTTTAATTCGGGAACAGTTTCTGATAGTCTATCTAATTTTTAGCTTTTTAAATCAATTACAGCCCCTTCTTTCGCTAAAATCGCCTTGGTAAACACTCCTTTAACTTGTTTTTTTATATCATCTAAAAAATCATCATTATGGGCAGGATCATGATGAAATAAAACTAATTTTTTGACCTGAGCAGCTTTAGCCACTTTAACCGCTTCTTGCCAAGTAGAATGACCCCATCCTACTTTACTAAATTTCGGATCATAATATTCTTCATCTGTGTAAGTTGTATCAATAATCAAGACATCAGCATTTCTGGCTAAATAGATCACATTTTCATCCAAATGATCGGGAAAATGTTCCGTATCTGTCATATAAACTGCCGTTAAATTTTGACAACTTACACGATAGCCTAAAGCTTCCCCAGGATGATTTAATTTTCCCGTTTCTACCGTCACATTGCCAATTTTAATATTTTCCCTGGCTTCGATATCATAAAATTCTAAATTCGCTTGCATAATTTGCAAAGGAACGGGAAAATTAGGGTGTAACATTTGATCATGTAGACGCTGTTTAATCGTTGCCCCATTTGGTGCTGGTAAACCATAAATATGAAACTTATTACCAGGGATAAAAGCAGGGGCAAAAAAGGGGAAACCTTGAATATGATCCCAATGAGAATGGGTAAAAAATAAATGACCAGTAATAGGCATTTCCGACAACATAGACTTCCCTAAAAGCCGTAGTCCCGTTCCCCCATCAAAAATTAACCTTTCTCGGCCAACCCGCATTTCCACACAGGAGGTATTGCCCCCATAACGAACGGTTTCTGTCCCTGGACAGGGGATACTGCCTCGAACTCCCCAAAATTTTATCTCAAAGCGATCGCAGATGGTAGACATAAAACTTCCGCAGGACGCGGTTAATTCCATCGAACTGATCTTTAGGATATCAAGATCTTGACCCAAATGGGCCTAAAATTCCCGTCATTTTTCCAATGAATCAGCTAACACATACATTATTAACTTATTAATTGACAACTTTTTTAACATAAATTGACAATATGTTGTAACTCTTAATAAAAAGGGGGATCACTAATGACATAGAGCCTGGTAGACTGTGATTCAAGCCTCGTAGATCCCTGCTGAAAACGGTAACAGTTTGTTACCCAGTGAGTTGCACGAGTCATCGATTGATTCAAAAAAAATCTCTTTAAAACAAGCTATGGTCAATACCCTTCAAAAACCTGAATTTGAGGAACTACGTCCAGGTATTAAAGTTCCTGCCAAAGAAACCATCCTCACCCCTCGCTTCTACACCACCGACTTTGAAGCGATGGCAAAAATGGATATTTCAGTCAACGAAGAGGAATTACTTGCCATTCTCGAAGAATTTCGCACTGACTATAACCGTCATCATTTTGTCCGTTCTGAGGAATTTGCCCAGTCATGGGATCATATTGATGGGGATACCCGTCGCTTGTTTGTGGAATTTTTAGAAAGGTCTTGTACTGCCGAGTTTTCTGGGTTTCTGCTTTACAAAGAAATGGGAAGACGCTTAAAAGACAGAAGTCCTGTCTTAGCTGAGTGTTTTAACCTGATGTCCCGTGATGAGGCTCGTCATGCTGGTTTCCTCAACAAAGCTTTATCGGATTTTAACCTCTCTTTAGACCTAGGCTTTTTAACCAAGAGTCGCAAATATACCTTCTTCCAGCCTAAGTTTATCTTCTACGCGACCTATTTATCAGAAAAGATTGGTTACTGGCGTTATATCACCATTTACCGTCATTTAGAACAACATCCTGAAAACACACTCTATCCTATTTTCAACTTCTTTGAAAACTGGTGTCAGGATGAAAACCGTCATGGAGACTTTTTTGATGCCATCATGAAGGCTAGTCCTGCTATTTTAAATGATTGGAAAGCCCGTCTCTGGTGTCGTTTCTTCCTGTTGTCCGTCTTTGCGACGATGTATCTTAATGATATTCAACGGTCTGATTTTTATGCCTCTATTGGCTTAGATGCCCGTGATTATGATAAATATGTCATTGAGAAGACCAATGAAACGGCGGGTCGTGTTTTTCCTGTGATGTTAGATGTGGAAAATCCTGCCTTTTACGAAACCTTAGAAGTCTGCATCAAAAATAACGAAAAATTACGGGAAGTTGACGCTTCTAACAGTCCTGCTCCCTTAAAATTCTTGCAGAAATTACCTGCATTTGTTTCCAATGGGGTGCAATTTATAAAACTGTATTTCATGAAACCGATTCGGGTTGATCAGTTAATTGGAACTGTCCGTTAAGTTTTGAGTTAGTTTACGTTTTAATGACCCGCTACGGCGGGTTTTTTATTTGTCGTTGTTGAACTTACCCCTAATATGCTATGCTCAAGTCAATACCATACATTTGTATTAATTAGGTCCTTGTACTGTAGATTCGGATACTGAGAGGCAAAATGAAAGGAGAGCTTCTCAAAAGGTTATTTCGTGCGATCGCCACAGAAGATAGAGAGGCGATCGACAAATTGTCGTACCTTGTGATAACTGAGGCAGAAGTCAGAATATAAGCCATATAAGGTGGGCAATGCCCACCCTAAGGTTAGTTTAACTCACGAATATCAGAGACTTTGCCATTAACTGCCGCAGCAACTACCATGGCCGGACTCATTAACAAAGTCCGTCCGGTAGATGACCCTTGACGACCTTTAAAGTTACGATTAGAAGAAGAGGCACTGATTTGATCGCCCTGTAACTTATCCGGGTTCATGGCCAAACACATAGAACATCCGGCCTCACGCCATTCAAACCCCGCGGCCTCAAAAATTTTATCTAACCCTTCTGCTTCTGCTTGAACTTTGACTCGTTCTGAACCAGGAACCACAAAAGCTTTGACTCCTGGGGCCACATGATGGCCTTGCACAACTTTGGCCGCTTCCCGTAAGTCGCTAATACGTCCATTGGTACAACTGCCAATAAAGCAGACATCCACCTTGGTTCCTTTTATGGGGGTTCCTGGAGATAACTGCATATATTCATAAGCTTCTTGGGCGATCGCGCGATCGCCTTCGGGTAAACTGTCAGGAGTCGGAATACTTTCACTCACTCCAATACCCTGGCCGGGAGTGATACCCCAGGTGATGGTCGGTTCGATTTCAGACGCATCAAAACGGACAATATCATCATATTCTGCATCCGCATCAGAAGCCATACTACGCCACCAAGTAACCGCTTGCTCCCAGTCTTCTCCTTGGGGGGCAAAGTCCCGTCCTTTCAAGTATTCAAAGGTAACATCATCGGGGTTAATATAGCCACATCTGGCCCCCCCTTCAATGGACATATTACAAACTGTCATCCGTTCTTCCATAGACATCGCTGCAAAGGTGGTTCCGGCGTATTCGTAAGCGTATCCTACGCCCCCTTTAACCCCTAATTTACGGATGATATGAAGGACGACATCTTTGGCATAAACTCCAGGGGGTAACGCCCCATTTACCTCAATTTTACGGACTTTTAGTTTCCCTAGTGCTAGGGTTTGGGAGGCTAAAACATCTCTAACTTGAGAGGTTCCAATACCAAAGGCGATCGCTCCAAAGGCCCCATGAGTCGAAGTATGGGAGTCTCCACAAGCAATGGTCATTCCTGGTTGGGTTAGTCCTTGTTCCGGGGCGATCACATGGACAATGCCTTGATTTCCTGACCCAATGTTATAGAAGCGAATGCCGTATTCTTTGGCACTATTTTCTAAGGACTGCATCATCTCTTCTGCTAGGGTATCAGCAAAAGGACGGGCCTGGTTTTCTGTGGGGACAATATGATCAACTGTAGCAACAGTGCGATCGGGATATAATACTTTGAGTCCTCTTTCTCGCAACATGGCAAATGCTTGGGGACTGGTGACTTCATGGATCAAATGTAGTCCAATAAAAAGCTGGGTTTGTCCTGATGGTAAGATTTTGACGGTATGGGCATTCCAGACTTTATCGAAGAGGGTTCCTTTGCTCATGGAGGTAAAGTATTTGTGGAGATAATTGTTTACATAGCCTTTATGGTAGCTTTTTCAGGATTAAAATGAAAATTAAGCTAGGTTAACTAATTTACGATTATGGTTATTGCTTCTCCTCAAATTACTTTAGAAGAATTTTTGCAACTGCCTGAAACAAAACCGGCCAGGGAATATATTAATGGGGAAATTATTCATAAACCGATGCCAAAAGGGAGACATAGTAGACTACAAGGTAAGCTTTGCTCGGTGATTAATCAAGTTACAGAAGATGGAAAAATAGCTTATGCTTTCCCTGAATTAAGATGTAGTTTTGCGGGACGTTCCATTGTTCCTGATCTTGCGGTATTTTATTGGTCAAATATTCCTTTTAATCAACAGGGAGAAGTTCCTGATAATTTTAATCTATCTCCTGACTGGACGATTGAAATCTTATCTCCTGAACAACGTCCAAACAAAGTAATTGGCAATATTCTTCACTGTTTACAAAAAGGCTGTAAATTAGGTTGGTTTATTGATCCTGATGATCATAGTATTTTGATTTTTTTGCCTGAACAACAACCCCAATTATTCAAGGGAGATCAGGTTTTACCTGTATTAGATAATATTCCTGTTAATTTAACGGTTGAAGAAGTTTTTGATTATTTGAAAATGGATAATTAAAACATTTGTAGGTAGGTTAACCTCATTTGAACTCTAGGGGTTTAATCAGATAAAATTAAAGACATACCTTGATTAATTAATGTTTCTTGATCAATCATTTTTTCTAATTGTTGAGGTTGATAACGTCCTTTTTCTACTTCTAAGGATGCCCCATCAATGGCTTCTGGATAAGCTTCAATTAAGGCTAATTTTAACTCTTCTGAAGATAAATAATATCCTCCTGCTTTGCGGCGTTTATTCTTTCGTTTAATTTGTCGCACCGCATTACGAATAGAAACATCCCAAGAATGAGTCGTTCGCTTTTCAACTGTTTGTTTTATTAAATGAATTAACAAAACAACAGCATAACTAATAATATTACTAATTTTGTCGTCTTTGCTCATTTCTTCCAATTCTTCAACAATAAGCAATGATCCTTGCAGATCTCCCTTTAACAATTTCTCTTTGAGTTCTAGTAATTCTTCCATAATTTTTAACCCTATTTGTTTAAATTTTAAACTATTTTTTTCTTAAGTAAGCACACAAAATTAATTACACAAACCGCCATTGTGGATCATTAAGATGAAAAACTTAGCATTTTTTTAAGCAAAAACCCTAGAGTGCATACTGTCTACTCTAGGATTATCTTAATGTTAATTATAAACAAAAGAATTATAGGCAACTAAAACTAGGACTTACGACGACGACTCGCTAAACTAGCAGCACCCACAGCTAATAAACCAACAATGGTGGTAGGTTCAGGAGTAGGAACAATATCAGGAGGGGAAGCTAGAGTTGCAGAGTAGTTTACAATACCGCCAACAGTGGTGAAGGCAAAGCTAAGACTAGCATTAGAATCATCAAAGCCTGTACCAGTGATTGTGCCTAAGAAGAACAAATCAAGGGAGTTGCTATTAGCAGAGCTACGAAAGAAGCTGCTAGCTGTGAAGGTTGCAGGATTTCCCCCTGCGGTAAAGTCAACTGAGAAAGGTAAAGCAGCAGATAGGTTTAAGGGATCGTTATTGATAACCACTATAGAAGCGAGATTAACCTGGAAAGCTCCAGCAGTACCACCACTAGAAGCATCATAAAAGTCGTTAGGTAGCACTGAACTACCAGGTGCTTGGTAGGTGGGAGTGTTAAGGTTAACAACATTTAGTGCGGGAAAGTCGATAGAGGTAGCTGCTGCCAAGTTGGGCCCCACAAAGGTGGTACCAGTACCAAATCCAGTAAAGCCCATGTTAGCGTTCAGTTGAGCAGCTTCAGCTATACCGCCCATGGTTGAGGCGGCAATGGAGCCAGAAGCTACTGCTGTCAGGGTTTTGAGTGTAAGGTTCATAGACTCCTCATGTATGATTGTTAACGACTGTTTAGATTACTGATGAAGTTCATCAGTAAAATTACATAGTTTATACTATGCTTACATTTTCGGAAAAGTCAAGGTCATTTAGAACAATTAATGGTTAAAAATCCTTAAAGAGAGTCTGTTTTTCAAAGAAGTCGGGTGAGCAAGACTACACAACTTGAGTTCGATCTCAGTAAATTTACGGGCAATTAAAGTTAAGATAGCATTCGAAACAAGTAGGGGCATAATATATTATGCCCCTACGACTAATTAATTGCGTCGTTTTAACTCAGCTTCAATGGCATTAATGACCGTTTCTAAAACATGAACACGGGCATAATATTTATCATTTCCGGGTACAATAGACCAAGGTGCAGAAGGGGTACTGGTACGAGCAACCATTTGATTGACTGCCACATAATATAGAGGCCATTTTTCCCGATTTCGCCAATCTTCATCCGTTAATTTATAACCTTTAAAATGGCTATCTTTTCTCTCTTCAAACCGTCTTAATTGTTCTTCATAACTAATATGTAACCAAAATTTAACTAATACATATCCTGCGCTAGTTAATTGGATCTCAAACTCATTAATTTCCTTATAAGATTGTCTCCAGTCTAACTCAGACGCAAACCCTTCAATTCTTTCAACTAATACCCGTCCATACCAACTACGATCAAAAATGCCAATGGTTCCCCCTCCCGGAATATGTCGCCAAAATCGCCATAAATAATGATATTGTTGCTCCTCAAAAGTTGGAGCAGCAAAAGCATTGACTTTATAACTTCTGGGGTCTAAAGTATCAGTAAGACGTTTAATTGCCCCTCCCTTACCGGCTGCGTCCCAACCTTCAAATAAGACTAAAACGGGAACCTTTTCTTTAAAAATCTTTAATTGCAACTGTCGCAGTTTGATTTGCGCTTCCCCTAACCGTTGTTTGTAATCTTCTTTAGGGAGATGCAAACTCAAGTCTACCTTCTCTAAAAAATCCGGTTCTGTGGGTTGTAATTCCGTTTGTGGGGGTAGGGCCGGAATATCGGTTTTCGGGAGTTTTAGACGGTCTAACGCTTGGGTAATGGTAGCAACTATCTGGGATAATACTTTAACTCTCGCCCAGTATTGACAGTCCCCTTCTACCAACGTCCAAGGAGCATGACCCGTACTGGTATAGGTTAACATTTCCTCAGCCAAAGCCGCATATTCATTATACCGTTTGGCCTGTTGCCAATCTTCCTTACGGACTCGCCATGATTCTAATTCATCAGACTCATATTTTTTCAGTCGCTTTTTCATCTCTTTACGACTCAAATGAATCCAAAATTTAGCGATCGCAACGCCGTCATCTACTAACTGACGTTCAAAGGCATTAATATCGCGCATTAACAGGGAAACACCCCCATCTGTCACCCTTTCAAATAAACGATCTTCTAAAACATGGGTGTACCAACTATGATAAAAAATACCGATGCTACCTTTTGGGGGTAATTTATGCCAAAATCGCCAGAGAAAAGGATATTTTGTCTCATGTTCTGTTGCGGCTAAAATGGGATGAACCGCAAACCCACGGGGGTCCATATAACCAATGGTTTTCTCTAATAACTTACCCTTCCCCGCAGCGGCCCAACCTTCTAAAACAATGACGACAGGAAGCTTATTATCCCAACAGTCTTTTTGTAGCGATCGCAACTGTCGCATCAATGCTTCTATTTGAGACTGATAAGTTTCTTTATCAAGGGTTAATTTAAGATCAAGGGTATCTAACATTATTTTCCGAATCAATTACAAAGAGGAATTGGTATTAGGTGCGACTTCAATACTCGGTCTTCCCATGGGGTTTTTAGGTCCTTCTAATAAATCTCCCAGAGAGTTGAGGGTGATTCCCATTTGTTCTCCTGCTTGTTTTAAAGCTATTTTTAACTGTTCAATATCCTCACCGTAACCACAGAGCTTGGCCGTGGTTTCAATACCTTGTTCAGCATTCGCTCTGGCACAATTAATTAAATCAGTACCTGTGAGGGGAAATTGTCCCGACAACATTTGCTCTTTTGACTGGCCCCAATAAGCACTATAAGTCCAAATTTCTTGCTCCCCTTCCATTTCCAAGGACCATCGATAAATAGCTGATTTGGGATTTATTCCCACTTCAATCAGTTTAGCTCCCATGTAATATTCTATTTGATTTTTTGTTTTTTCTCTTAATAGGGTTGATTGTTTGCGCTTCAGAGAACGAGTAATATGGGCTTGGGTGGGTTTAGGCATAATTTTATTCCTCTATCTTATCCTTCGATTTGACTAATTTTCCCAGATTGTAAATCAAGCAAAATTTTAGTGAAGTAAATTAATTTTTCTTAATAAAAATTAAGATTTTCTCGATTATCAGGAACCAATATTGGCTATTAACTATAATCATACCACTTCTAAAGTTTGGTTAGACAAAACATGAGAAATTAGGTAAAAAGCCCTAAACCCTTGAGACTTTTCAAAGTTAATCTGGTTCAAAGCAGACCTCTAGGGTGTATGCTAAAGGAATTAATTATAAGCATTAAATTTTCATTATGGCTGCTAATTCACCACAACCAACGATTGTCGCTTTTGTTCCCATGCGTCACTCTAGTGAGCGAGTCATTGGCAAAAATTACCGTCTTTTTGCGGGAAAACCCCTTTATCATTATGTGGTTGAAAGTTTACTCAACTGTCCTCAGATTACTCAAGTTTGTATTGATACGGATAGTCCAAATATAATTGAAGATGCTCAGCAAAATTTTCCTGCAGTAAAAGTTATTTTACGTCCCGAACATTTAAGATCTGGAATGACTCCCATGAATGATGTTTTACTGAATTCTGTGGCGCAAGTTCCCGCAGATTATTATTTACAAACCCACAGCACTAACCCTTTATTAAAATCGACAACGATTTCTAAAGCAATTGATTTATTTTTTAAAAGTCCTGACTATGATAGTTTATTTGGGGTAACTCGTTTACAAACCCGCTTATATGATGCAGAGGGTAAAGCGATGAATCATGATCCAAATGTTTTACTAAGAACCCAAGATCTACCCCCAGTTTATGAAGAGAATTCTAATCTCTATATCTTTACTAAAACTATCTTAGAAGAGAGAAAAAATCGGATTGGTTATAAACCTCTCATGATTGAAATTGAACGAGATGAAGCTTGGGACATAGATGAAGAGGTAGATTTTCGGATTGCGGAATTACTCTATCAGACTAGACAAAAAGCCACTAATGATTAACAATAAAAAATAATCCAATTAAACAATTATAACTCAGATGACTTGGAAAATTCTGATTACTTGTCCCCCCATGTTGGCCTCGATTGATAGCTGTCAAGAACGCTTTAAACTGGAAAATCTTGAAGTTGTCACTCCCAACATTGTTCAACAACTTAGTGAAGAGGAACTTTGTCAAATTATTGCTGATTTTGATGGTGTGATTGCTGGTGATGATCCCTTTAGTGCGAAAGTGTTAGAAATCGGTAAAAAAGGCAAATTAAAAGTCTTAGCTAAATGGGGTATTGGAGTCGATGCTATTGATTTAAAAGCCGCTAAAAATTTAGGAATTTATACTTCAAATACCCCCAATGTTTTTGGGGATGAAGTAGCCGATGTCGCTCTTAGTTATACCCTATTACTGGCACGACAATTACATAAAATTGATGCAGCAGTCCGTCAAGGAAACTGGCTAAAAATTCAAGGCACTTCTTTACGGGGTAAGGTTGCGGGTATTATTGGGGTGGGTAGTATTGGAGCGGCGATCGCTCGTCGGTTTCATGTCATGGGTATGAATTTATTAGGTTATGATGTGCGCCCAATTGATGAAAAATTATGTCAAGAAATTAACTTAAAACAAGTTGATTTAGACGAATTATTTCAAGAAGCAGACTGTATTGTTTTAGCCTGCAATTTAACCCCAGAAAACCATCATTTGTTGAATGAAAAAGCATTTAACCTGATGAAAGATGGCACATGGTTAGTGAATGTTGCTCGCGGCCCCATTGTAGATGAAAAAGCTCTCATCTCTGCCTTAGATAGTGGTAAAATAGCTAAAGCCGCCCTCGATGTTTTTGAGTCGGAACCCATGACCACCGAGAATCCTTTGGTAAACTATGAACAGGTAATTATGGGCAGTCATAACGGTTCTAATACCAGAGAAGCTGTGCTACGAGTTAATCAAATTGCCATTGATAATTTAGTGCGAGATTTAAAACGCGCTGCTGAGGAAAACTCATGAAACCTGTTGTTTTAATTACCGGAGTCGCGGGAGGTATTGGCCAAGCAACGGCCCAATATTTTACCCATCAAGGATGGTTAGTAATTGGGGTAGATCGTCAAAAAAATGTCCAATTGACCGATATTGATGATTATATAATAACGGATGTCTCTGATGAGACTCAAATTGCGTCAGTGGTGCAGAAACTTGATAGAGTAGACGGGTTAATCAATAATGCAGCCGTGCAAATTTGTAAACCTCTGGTTGAGATGGATGTGACAGAATGGGATCAGGTGATGACGGTGAATTTGCGGTCAGCATTTTTATTCGCTAAAGCGGCCTATCCCTTATTAAAAGCCAGTCAGGGGAGTTTGGTCAATGTGAGTTCTGTTCATGCGATCGCCACCTCGGCCAATATTGCGGCCTATGCTGCGAGTAAGGGGGGGTTAGTGGCGTTTACCCGTGCTTTAGCCATTGAATGGGCGAAAGATCAGATCCGCGTCAATGCAATTTTACCAGGGGCTGTGGATACTCCCATGTTAAAATCTGGGTTAGAAAGGGGTCATCTTTCAGGCAATAATGTGGATGAGTTAATGAATCAATTAGCGGCTAAAACGGTGATTGGTAGAGTAGGGAAACCCTCAGAAATTGCTCAAGGAATCTTCTTTTTAATTAGTCATGAAATGTCTTCATTTATGACAGGTCAAACTTTAGTTGTAGATGGAGGAGCAACCATTAGATTAAGTACAGAATAAAGTTTATTATTATTAACCAACCAAGCAAAGATTAACCCATGAATACCATATTAAGCAAAAGCCTTGAACCCCTCAAAGAGAGAGTAAGATTAGCCCTTAATTATAGCCATGATGTTTACGATTATGGAATTGAAAGAGCAGAGTATTATGAATGGTACCTAAAACACTCTAAACGGTTACAACAATTTAAAAATTGTCATCGAGGAGAAAGTTGTTTTATTATTGGTAATGGCCCATCCCTCAATCAAATGGATCTTAATCCTTTAAAAGAGGTTCATACTTTTGGACTTAATAAGATTTATTTAATCTTTGAAAAAGTCAATTTAAACTTAAGTTATCATGTGTCTGTTAATCCTTTAGTGATTGAACAAAGTGTTAACAATTTTACTGCCCTTTCTTGTCCTTCATTTCTCTCTTTTAAATCCTTTTGTGAATATCGCAAAAAGCAAGAAAATTCCTTAAACATTCCCGACAATCTTTATTTTGTTCTCACCTCATCAACTTGTCATTTTTCATCTAATATTGCCCAGAAAATTAACGAAGGCTATACAGTGACTTATGTCGCAATGCAAATTGCTTTTTATATGGGCTTTAAGCAAGTTTTTTTAATTGGGGTAGATCATAATTTTAAAGCTGTTGGAAAACCCAATGAAAAGCAAACATTAAAAGGGGATGATATGAATCATTTTAGTCCTAATTATTTTGCTAATAAGGAATGGCAATTACCTGATTTAGAAGGCTCGGAATTGTCCTATCGAATCGCTAAATTTAATTATGAACGTTCTGGCCGCATTATTTATGATGCCACAGTTGACGGGAAATTAGACATTTTTCCGAAGATTTCCTATGAAGAAGCCTTAAGTATGTGTAATAAAAAATAAAGACTCCATAGTGATTCAAATTTTTTGTAAAATTACTCTAGCTGGCGCACCTTCTACTCCGGCTAATTTAATGGGTAAACAGATTAATTCATAGACTCCCGCAGACACATTAGTTAAGTTTAGTCCTTCGATAATAACCACAGATGATTGTAATAAAATTTGGTGAGTTTCTGGCCCATCATAAAAGCGTTGAATGGACAGATAATCAATGCCAACTAATTTAATGCCTTGATTCACTAACCATTGGGCTGCATCGGCGGTAATTGCCACAAAATCACGGTTAAACTCTCTCACTTTATTCTCCCATAATTGGGAGTTTTTGGTCTTCAATAATAACCGCTCAATTCCCGTGGGTAAGTCTAACCCTTCAAGGGTTTCCGTTGTAATCACATCAACGGTAGATAAATCAGCCACATAAACTTTACCAATTAATATCTCTAAAGATACTTGATCGACACTATTTCCCCCTTTAACAAAATGTAAAGGAGCATCAATATGGGTTCCTGTATGGACACTAAACTGAATACTGGTGTCATTGGCAATATCCCCTTTTTCTAAATCTAAATCACGGCTAAACTTAACAGGGGGACTACCTGGCCAACTGGGTAATTCAGGGGAAACAGGCACGGAAACATCAATATAGTTAGGCAAAATTATTCTCCTTAGATTACTAAATTTTTTCTAGGGGTTTTGACTGATTAGAATAGTCAATTGTTGGACGGTTATTATCCAATTGGGATGACTTATTTTGACGAGATAAACGACGAGGATAATAAAAAGTTTCCTTAAGTTTAATATTAATATTTCCTTGTTGTGTAAACCCTTGATAAGTTCCCCAAAATTGCATTAACCGAAAGATGGGAATTGAAAAAAAATTTTCTAGCAATACTCTATCATGCCAAGCATGAAAATAATCACTAATTAAGTTTGTGATAAATAAACGCAAGAAATCCCGAAAATAAAAATGTTCTTGGGGATAGATATTTTTAAGAGCGATCGCTTCTCGACGGTAACGATTATAAATCCGTTTAGGGGTTTCATCATGAACATGAATAATTTCTGCTTCGGGGACATAAGTAATACGATATCCTAAAGAAATCGCTTTTTTAGCCCAATCTAAATCTTCCAATCCTGTTAAACTTTCATCATAGGGAATTTGTTTCCAAAGCGATCGCCGAATAGCAGCATTAGCATTATTACAAAAAGCATGAGTTTGATCAACAATAGTTTGATGATCAGGAAACCAAGTCATAAAAATTTGTTGTTCTGCATATTTTGTGGTTTCATTTCCTCTTTGTTTTCCATAGGTTAGGGCAATATCGGGATCATCAAAAGGGGCAATTAATTTTTCTAACCAGTCTTGATATTCAGGATAAACGTGCGCGCTGACAATGACAATAAATTCTCCTGTTGCTGCTTGACACCCCAAATTAAGGGCCCGTCCAAAAGAAAAATCTTCCGGCTTAATTGATAATAGTTTGATGGGATAACGAGAGGCAATTGAAACAGTGCTATCTGTGGAACCAGAGTCAACCACAATAATCTCTAAATCTTGGGTTGTTTGCTGTATCAAACCGCTAAGTAATCGACCAATATGTTGTTCTTCATTGTAACAGCGAATGACGATAGATACTTTAGACATTTTCTTAATCCTTAATGGATGCTCACGGTTTCTACTATTTTGACAGTTAACGACCTTTGATGAAATTATATAAGCGTTGAACCCCAGGAATATTTTTGATATTTTGGCGCAGTTGAGTGATTTTCTGAGCTTTTTGTAATTGGCGTAGTTCCTTTAAATAAGTGTCTAAAGTGACTTGAAATTTTTCTTGCTCACCATCGGGGACAAATATTAGATTACCCCATGCTGGTTGATGATCAAGCGGATAAGGAAGACATTGAATCCAAACATGGGGGTCAGTTTTTACCCCTTCTCGACCATATTCTTTGATAGCTTGCCATTCAGAAATAAACGTAGTGTAGCCCCGTTCTTTCATATACAAAGCGACATCATGATGAGTGTAACTAAAATTAGGTTGTGTTCGCTCATCCATAAACTCAGTCATTACCAGTTCAGGAAAATAGTTCTGAAAATCAAACCCTTTTAGGGCAAAAAAATCAGCCCCTTCTATGTCTATCTTAAGCAGTGTTACCGAGGAAATTTGCTGTTCTGCTAAAGCATCATCGAGTCTTACCGTATCAACTTCATAAGCTAATTGATGGGTATCGTGCCAAGGTTTGAGAGAATGAATTCCGTAGTGTTCATTACTAACATAGAAGGGAACTTTCTCCCCCCCAATATTGGAAACCGCTTTAGGAATACAAGTTACTTGTTCAAATCTTTTGAGTTTTTGCTCAAATACTGCCCTATTTTTGGCTTCTGGTTCAAAGGCTAACACTTGCCAACCTTTTTTGGCAAAAAGAGTCGATACAGTCCCTTGATGCGCCCCTACATCCACTAAAAAAGGGTTAGAACTTTTAAAGGGATAGGTCGCTAATAATGTTTCCTCTGAAAATTGCATGATAACCTCTATTGTTTTGATCTTACTTTACAATTGAAACATATTTATCTCTATTTTTTCTAGATTTTTGGATAAGGGCTAATTTAAACTTGCAACATTAGTTTTATTCTCTGAAGTAATTGGTCAACTTTTCTGGTTTTTTTCTGATGTTTAAATTGTTTTTCAAATAAATTAGGGGGATAATCAAGTTCTTGATTCTTATAGAATTCATAAAGTTTGGGAAAAAGAATGGTTTTAAAGAATTCTTGATGGTCAAATTTTTTATTTTTGAAAGTTGTGTTGTTATGTTTTCGGTAGAAACTTAAGTAATCAGGAATTGAGTAAACTAGACCAAATACAAAGGCTGTTCTCATTATATAAGCGTCTGCACAAATCCGAAATTCTGTTGGTAGAGGAAAAATTTTTTCAAGGATACTTTTAGGAAAAGAAAGTCCTGATGTCGGAACAAAGAAATCAATATTTTTGGTTCTTTTCATTTCTTCAAAGCAGTCTCCTGTTGGCAAAACTAACTTATATGGCTTTGTTTTTCCATCTGACCAGATCTCAAGTCCATGTTGAAGTATTGCATAACGTCCTTCTAGAAAATTGTGCCATTTAACAATTATTTCTAGTTTTTCTGGTTTCCACCAATCATCACTATCTAGGAAAGAAATAATCTCCCCTTTCGCTAAAGTAAACCCCTCATTAAATGCAGAAGCTTGTCCACCATTTTCTTTAAAAACTGTCTGAATACGATGATCTTTATAGGAGTTAATTACTTTTTTAGAATCATCTGTTGAACCATCATCGACGATAACTAGCTCAAAGTTTGGATAAGTTTGAGCTAATACACTATCAATCGCTTCTCCAATAAACTTACCATAATTATAGTTACAAAGGATCACAGAAATTAATGGTTTTTCATTCATGATAATTAAGTTTTAGTGACAATTACAGACTATCCAAAATTAGGGTGTTGACTTTTTTTAACACTTTTTTCATGGGATTAGGAAGACCAGAAACAAGTTGTTTAAAGTTTTCCTTGAGGTTTTTATTAAATTTTTCTCCCTGACTTAATTGATTTTCTTTCTGTCTAGTTTTCTCTAGCTTTCTCCTCTGTTGTTCTGTGATGAAATAACATTCTAGTCTGATTAAGTTTTCATAATTGTTATCTAATAATTTTTGTCTATAATTCTCATAGATAAGCTTAACTTTTTCTTGAAAATTTTCTGGTATTAAGTAACCTCTACTTGCTACTTTATCCGATTTTAATGGATTATATCCACTAAAGTGAAAAAAGGTTAATTTTGTTTCACTATTAACCCAATATTGATCGTCTGAATAACTAAGACTTCTTTCAAAGAAATTCCAGTAGCATACATTATAACCAGGGTTCTTTTCAATGTAAACTTTCTCAAAATATAAAGGAATAAAGTTTCCCCAAATTTGATCAACAAATAATCCAGAACCAGGTTGATAAAAGCAATATTTTTCAAGTCTTTTTTTCCACCAGTTTAACAATCTAAATGTTTCTTCGCTTCTTGCTGTTGCTATAAATCCCAAGTTATATAACCCTGTTCTGAGCATTATTTTCTCATAGTAAATATTGATATCAGCATTATCCATCGTAAAGCTATGGGGTGTTATGATGATATTGTATGACTTTAATTTATTTTCTAAATCTTTGAAATCATTGTAAATAAAAATATCAGGATCTAAATAAATCACCGATTCAATATTAGGATCACGCTGATAAAGATATTCCATGTAGAATGGTTTGACCGCTGTATTAAGTTCTACAATATTATACCTATCGCTCATCTTATCAAGTTCGGGAATTCCTATCTGCTCTAACTCGATTAGCTCATAAGGTTCCCAATAATAAGAATCTAGCTTATCATCAATTCTATCCACTAATCCAATCACAAACTTATAGCTAGGATTATGAAACAATAGTGAATCCCCTAGAGTTTTCGCTTGTGCTAAATAATTGGCTGAACAAAGGGTTAAGACAGTAATCATTGTGATTTTGGTATTACTCAGTAATAGTTGACTAAGATTGTAACTTTTGCTTTTGAAGATGTTTCTCAGAAAATTCAGAATTTAATTTTCTAAAAAAAGATTCAAAAAATTTCTATTTAAACTTATTTTTTTGTTTTCATTATAGTATACTTTACTTACTTTTAATGTACTTTCTTGCCTTTTCAAATATAGCATTTCTGAGGACATTATTTGTTTAATATCTTCTAAAATTTGATTTTCGGAAAGAGCAAACTCGTCAAAGCAACTTAAATCAGGGGTATGGTAACAATCGGGAGTTCTAAGCCAATAACTAGGCAAACCACTAGCAGCAGCAATGGCCAAAGCTCCGCTAAATAAACCAATCGCTACAGAACTCCGATTAATATCCATCTCAAGTTTAAATTGAGAATGTGAAAGTTCCAATTTTTCTGGATAGTTATTTTTACAACAAATCCAAAAATCAGAAATTTTAGCTTCTGGATGAGGTCTAATAATTACTTTATCTATATCTGCCTGAATAAGTAACTTCTCAAGTAGAATTTCAAGAGCTTTGATTTGAGAATTTAGTCCGTTAAACTTAACTGCTCTATCCACAGATTGATCAAGAATTAAAATAGTCCGTTTTTCAAAATTATTCGTCTGAATTTTAATGTCATCAATAATTGCTCCACAAACTCTGAAGTCATTACAAATATTGGTCTGTCCAGTTATACTAGAAAACTCTTGATTCAATACTTGTAAAAACTTAGCTGACTGTTCACCAAATGTAAGAAATCGGCTGACAGTAACAGGAACATCTAATGTGTGACTAATAACTCCATGTTGGAAAGCTATAGTTCTTTTACCTCTCCATCTTGCTGTTTCTTTAATTGGGAATGAATAAGTTTCCCACTCAACTCGCAAAATTGCTATATCAAATTCAATTTTTCTAGCAACCCAAAACCAAGCCAACATGGTATAAATTTTAGTTTGCAGTAAATCAGAAGAAAGTTGTAGATGTATCTTATGTTGAGCAAGTAAATTAGCAATATAATTATAATCTAGCTTTGCTATTATTTTAGAGATAAATTTTAATATTTTCTTATTGTGAGATTCAATGTCATCTTCGGGATTAATAAATGAAAGGTTTTGGATGTTTGTATTGATAAGCTTTTTTTTAATAGTTCTGGGTATTATCTCATCTCTAAAAATTACACATATTTTAAAATCTTCCTGAAGGAGTAGTTCTAGAAGATTACAGAGTAATTCTTGTTCTGGCTTACGAGCAAAAGTACAAAATGATGGGTTGATGACAAAATCAAATTTATCTGTAATATTTTTTGGGGTTTTTATCTTAATTAAAAATATAATGATCTTAATTAATATGTCCCCATTAAGATTTCTTAAAATATGTTTTTTAGGACTCAAAGAATCTGAAAATTTAACTCTGTAAATCAATTCACTGAAGTAGTAGTTGAACCTTGAATTCACTTCACCTAAAATCTTCTGTGATAGCCAAAACGCTTCGGCTTGTCCTTTTTTGGGAAAAGAAAAGTCTTCAAACATCATTATTTTACCAAAAATTCCTTAATATTATACATATTTTAATCTATTTCAATGATGGTTATGGGCGAATTTAGCTGTTAAGTTAATTGAAGGGTGACTATACCAGTCCAGAACGCAAAGCAATAACCGCAGCTTGTACTCGATCATCAACCGCCAATTTATTCATAATACCTCTCACATGGGTTTTAATGGTATTGGTACTAAGATATAAGTGTTCAGCAATTTCATTGTTACTTTTTCCTTCAACAATTAACTTTAAAACCTCTAACTCTCGTTCAGAAAGTAAACTAATATTTTGATTAACTTCTGGGGTAGGCGGTTTAAGATTATCTAATACTAATCTAGCAATTTGTGGATCAAGATAAGTGGCCCCATCTTGGGCCGCTTCGATCGCCGCTAATAACCGCTCTAAACTGGCCCCCTTAATACAATAAGCATCAGCCCCACTAGATAAAGCTGCCACTACCTCCGTTTGTAACGTATGAGAGGTTAACATTACCACATGAGTATTCGGCAACTTTTCCTTAATTTGTTTCGTGGCCGCAATGCCATCTAAGCGCGGTAAACCAATATCCATGACCACTAAATCTGGTTTCAGTTCCAACGCCTTCTGTACCCCAGTATAGCCGTCTTCAGCTTGTCCCACGATTTCAAAGTCAGGATATTCGCTCAGAGCTTGCTCTAAGCCTAACTGCATCAAGGGATCGTCTTCTACAATTAAGATACGCATTGTTCCTGAATGAGTATTGATGTTATTACTTTAGCCTGTTCCTGTAATCCTGTCCCAAAAACTAAAAAAAATCAGTAATTTTTGAGGGCAGATCTTCAGAGAATCTCTGAGTTATGCTTAAATTCACCCATCTAGGGGAGGTAAAACAATTCTCAAGTTAGGCACTCTTTAGTTAGAGTGAGATGTTTAATCTTATGACCTTAGACCGTCATCAATTTTCGTCCAAGTGGGTCAACCTCGCTCTTGTTACCCTCGCTTACTGGTGTGGGGGGGGTTTAGCTCAGTGGGGAATGGGACTCGGAGCAGAAGTGTCTCCGTTATGGCTTCCGGCCGGAATTGCCTTAACCGCCCTATTAATCTATGGAGAGGAGATTTGGCTTGGTATTTTTCTCGGCGATGCCCTTTTAATGTTAAGTCTGGGAGCCAGTTTCGGACTAGCCCTCAGTTCGGCCGCAGGGAGTACCCTTGCTGGCTTAATGGGGCTGAAGTTACTGCGCTGGTTTAAGTTTTCTCCCCGCCTCACTAGAATTCAAGATGTAACTGCTTTAATCTTATTGGCAGGAGTGGGAGCCTCTTTGTTCAACGGAACTCTTGATGCAGTCTCTCGGTTGTTGATGGGGTATTTGACTTGGGAAAATCTTGGCCAACAATGGTGGATGTTATGGCTCGGAGATTGTAGCGGAATTTTGGTCATCACCCCTTTTCTCTTGCGTCTACAACTGGCCCATGGGGCTTTATTCCGTCAACACAACCGAGAGCGCATTATAGAAGTAGCCATTTGTAGTAGTCTCTTACTGGGGTTAGGTTGGCTGGTGTTTGACTACCACGGGAAAGCGGCTAATCTCTTAGATGGAGGCTTAAGTAATGCTCAATACTTGGAATATTTACCCTTCCCTATCGTGGTTTGGGCTGCTATTCGTTTCCAAACTTGGGGGGCGGTTTTAGGCAGTCTTTTTGTCTCATTGTTGGCGATCGCTGGAACCAGTCAAGGGGTTGGCCCTTTTGTGATGCAAACGGCTAATTTGCCCCAGGCGACGCTATTATTACAAATGTTTATTATTATTGTCAGTGCAACGGCCTTACTATTATCAGCGGCAGTAGCAGAACGGCAACTGGTTGAAAAACAGTTAAGAGTGACTTTAGAACGCGATCGCCTTTTAGCTGAAGTGGCTTTGCGAATTCGTCAATCTTTGGATTTAGACCAGATTTTTCAAACAACAGTCGAAGAAATCCGTCAATTAATGCACGCTGATCGGGTGTTTATCGCTTCTTGGCAAGATGGGGGACGCATTGAAGTGGTGGCGGAATCAGTATTTTCTGATTACCCTAGTTTATTGGGGGGCAGTGCTAGGGATGATTTATTAACAGATTTACCTTCTTTATTTACTCAGGCGCAAACCTTTATTACTGATGATATTACTCAGTTAAATTTATCATCAGGGGTGGAACAATATATCCAACGTTATCAGATTAAAGCGGCCTTGGTAGTGCCTTTACATCTAGAAGGGAAACCCCTAGGATTATTAGTGGCCCATCAATGTTCAGGAGTACGTCATTGGCAGAAACAAGAAGTAAGATTGTTAGAACAATTGGCCGGTCAAGTGATGATTGCCATGAGTCAAGCACAACTTTATCAACAAGTGCAACAACTCAATTGTAACTTAGAAAAACAAGTAGAAGAACGCACAAGTCAATTACAAGAGAAAATGCAAGAAGTTCAGCAATTACATGAGATGAAAGCCGTTTTTTTACAAGCGGTTTCCCATGATTTACGCACTTCTATTATGGGACTGTTAATGTTATTAAAAAATTTACAACATCGCCCTGGGGAGAGTTTAATGCTCTCCCGTTGTATTTTGGAACGGATGATTAATAGTAGCGATCGCCAATTGGCTTTAATTAATGCCCTATCAGAAGATCATTTTTCAGAACAAAGACAATTAGTGGTACATTGTCAACCCCTATCCTTAAAAGATTTTATTGATAAACTGACTCAAGATTGGGAGCCGTTATTAGGAGAAAATAAAGCGACTTTAACGCCGATGATTTCTGATGATTTACCCCAAATTTATGGCGATGCTGAACAATTACATCAAGTATTCGATCAGCTTTTAGCCAATTCTTTGAAACATAATCCTCCTGGTATTCAGTTAACCATTGAAGCGACGGTTGAGCAAGGAATGATTTGCTGTCGGTTAAGTGATAATGGCATTGGGATGGGACAACAACAATGTGAGCAATTGTTTAAATTGTATCTTCGTAGTTTACATGATAGACGCAGGACAGGAATTGGGTTAGGATCTTACCAATGTCGCCAGATTATTGAAGCTCATGGGGGCCAGATTGGGGTTGATAGTACCCCAGGAAAGGGTTGTCAGTTTTGGTTTACATTACCCATCGCTATAAGTCAACCCTCAGCCGTGGGCTCAAAGTAATAATTAAACAGGAAAAGGAGAGTCGAGAATCAATTTTTCTTTAACAACTGTAGCTTTTAATTAGGTTTATTGTTAGATAAAACCGAGAAGTTAATTAAACCTTAAAAATTCCCTAAAAGAAGTCATGATGTAAAATAATAAACATAACAGTCACCTTAAAGATTAAGATATTTTCTATTCCTTAAGCAATCATGAAACTCCCTAACCAACTAGAACCCCTGAGAAAAGAGCTTGAAGCAACGGTTAAATCTTATCTAAAAATCAAACCTTCTTTTAGTCATGATTTAACCCTATGGGAAAGTAAATTTGGAGGATATCCCTATTTTCCCAAAACCTTAGATTATCCTAAAAATCCTCAAGGACAACCCTTAGTTTTATTAGCTCAAATAAATTTTTCTGATACCTTACTTTTAGAAGGATTTCCCAAAGAAGGAATCCTACAATTTTATATTGATAGTCATCATGATTTATATGGGTTTGATGATGAAGATATGACTAATCAAGCTCATTTTCGGGTACTTTATTTTGATAAAATTGAGTTTGATGAAAGTAAGTTAATTACAGACTTTAGCTTTTTACCAAACATCGACGATTTGGAAACATTTTTGCCTTTTATCGGCAGTTTTTCCTTGATATTTGAACAAAAACATGAACCCATAAGTGGCTGTGATTATCGCTTGGAAAATTTAATTGAAGAGTTTGCTGATGAGTCAAGAGAAGGCTTAGATTTTTGTGACTTAGCAGATGAATATTTAGAATTTTATGATGGAGAAGAACATAAATTAGGAGGTTATCCCTTTTTTACTCAAGATGATCCTAGAATGGACTTGGATGAAGATACAGAACCCTATGAATTATTATTCCAAATGAGGTCGGATGACGAGGCTGATATTATGTGGGGAGATGCAGGAGTTGGTAACTTTTTTATTCAACCTTCTGCCCTAAAAAAGTTAGATTTTAGTCGGGTTATTTATTATTATGATTGTTGCTAAAAAATGTAATAAGAAGTTATTGTGGGAAATGCCCACCGTGCAATTAATTTTGTTTAGGCACTTAAGATATGGAAGGGTCAACCCTTGATACAATCAATTATGGCATTTGCTCCCATAGGTAACAAGTATGACGGACTGGCAAGAGATTACAGGCGGTATTACAGCCCCCAAGGGGTTTAAAGCAGCAGGAATGGCGGCCGGATTAAAACCATCAGGATCGCCGGATTTAGCCTTGATTGTTTCAGAAATAGACGCGATCGCCGCAGGGGTGTTTACCACTTCTCAGGTAAGGGCTGCTTGTGTGGACTATTGTCGTCAACGTCTGCAAAAAAAAGCCAGTGCGAGGGCGATCCTTTGTAATGCCGGTCAAGCAAATGCGGCCACAGGGCAACAAGGATGGAAGGATGCGGTGGAAAGTGCGGAACTTTTGGCCCAAACCCTCAATATATCCCCTGACTCAGTGCTTTTAGCCTCTACAGGAGTGATCGGGCAACGGATCAAGATGGATGCGTTAAAGGCCGGTATTCCCCAGTTAGTAGAACGTCTCTCAGAAGATGGGGGCGCAGCGGCCGCTAAAGCGATTATAACCACAGATTTAGTCCCCAAATCTATCGCCCTAGAAACCATAATGGATGACCGTCCTGTCCGCATTGGAGGCATTGCTAAGGGGTCGGGGATGATTCACCCTAATATGGCTACTATGTTATCCTTTGTCACCTGTGATGCGGCGGTTTCTACCGTGTTGTGGCAACAAATGTTAACCCAAGCGGCTAACCAAAGTTTTAATCAAATTACGGTAGATGGGGATACCAGTACCAATGATAGTTTAATTGCTTTGGCTAATGGTCAATCCCGTACCGCAGCTATTACGGAAATGGGCAGTAAAAATGCTCAAAAATTACAAGCCATGTTAACAGAGGTTTGTCAATATTTGGCTAAGGCGATCGCCAGAGATGGAGAAGGGGCCACCTGTTTAGTGGAAGTGCAAGTATCGGGGGCCCCTGATGATGAGGCCGCGCGACGCATTGCTAAGACTATCGCGGGGTCATCTTTGGTAAAATCAGCCATTTTTGGTCGTGATCCCAACTGGGGAAGAATTGCGGGTGCTGCGGGCCGGGCCGGTGTTACCTTTCATCAAGAAGATCTCCAGATTAAATTGGGGGATTTTATTATGATGGAAAATGGTCAACCCCTACCTTTTGATCGTCAAGCTGCTAGTAATTATATGAAACAAGCGGCGGCCGGTGCTTACCTCAAAGAGGATACCGTATTGATATCAGTTTGTATTGGCAATGGTTCGGGAACTGGCATCGCTTGGGGTTGTGATTTAAGCTACGATTATGTTAAAATCAACGCCGAATATACTACCTAATTTGAGTTGTTTGGCTGGCAATGGTTTGATGATCTATAAAGCTTTGATTAGGGTCGTTGATGACGGCTGCTGTTCCTAAAAGCAGTCTCATCCAAACAAAAACTGTAGCGGCAATAATTGTTAGTTTTAGGGGTCGATAAAGCATAATAGCACTCCTCAGACTAGGCGAGATTCGAGCTATTTCTATTCAAACAAGAGAATTTAATTTGTCACCTCCCCATAACAGATGAAAGTATTTTCATGCTTTTGGGGGAGGTTGTCCTGGTCTAAAAAATCTTAAGAAATGCTATTACAAAAATTTTCAAAATCACGACTATAAACCATTGTTTGATAATCATCCCATTGCTGTTTTGACCACTTTTGATTATTCATTGTTGCTGTTTGCATTTTAACCATAAAAGGACGGCGAATTTCTTCATATTTTGCAAATTCTTTGGTGATTATTGTTTGATTATCTAAATCATTATTTTTAACAATTTTATTGATTAAAGTAGTAACTATTGCAGCATCTTCAAACCCTTGATTTGCTCCTTGTGCAGCAAAAGGTGGCATTCCGTGGGCAGCATCTCCTACTAATATAATACGTCCTTTCGTCCACAAAATTTGGTTTTCAACAGGAATATTTGCAGAATGAATATAATAGGGACGATTAATAATTTTATCAAGTGGAGTTAATCTTATTAGCTGGGCAATACTGTCAGGATAATCTGATTTTTCTACTATTTCAACCAAATATTTAATAATAAATTCATTGGGTTGTTCTTGAACTAATTTTAAATCTAGAGTTCCATGAAATAAAAATCCCATAGAATTATATTGATGACGTATTAAGATAATTCTAGCTTCTATATTTTCTGTGCTTTTACTTTTCTTGGTATCGCTAATAATACTAACAATTTTATTGTCTTTGAGATATTTTTCTGCCAGTTCTTTTATAATTGAATCAGGAACATTGTCAATAGAAAAACAACTAATTCCTGTCCATCCAGAATATTCTGGTTTTGACCATTTTTCTAGTTCTGTATGGGCGTAAATTTGGTTGCGAATTGTTGAATTAATTCCATCAGATCCAATAATAATTTTTGCTTTAATTTTTTGATTTTGTGTGATTTTCTCTACTTGAGTATCCCCTGAATTATTGCTTTTTTTTGCTGATTTTTCTAGGTTCCAATTAGCAAAGGGATTATTCTCAATGCTTGTGTCTGAAGCACAATTAACGGTTATAAAATCAGCATTTTCCTCTATACTAATACAACGATGATTAGCTTTAACTGATTCTGTTGGTAACATTTTTCTGAGGGTTGTTTGTAAATCATACCAACGAATAGAAATTCGACCTTCACCGTATTGCTTAAACCAGTCTTCAAACCTTAAAGGAATGGAACGTATAATCTCTCCTTGTAGATTTCTATTATGCCAAAATCTTGAATTATCTTTCTGATTTTCTTGCTTAGATCCTGAGATATCAAACCTCGCTTCTTTAACTCTATCATAAGCAATAGGATCGAGATATTTAATAGCTTTTAACCCATTAGGTAGCAGATCAATAACTTGTCCGACTTGGCGAAATTCACGGGTTTGATCAATAACTAAAATATTATCAACACCTCGTTTTTTTAGTCCTAAAGCTATCCCCAAACCTACCGGGCCAGCACCAACAATTACAACATCATAAATATGCTCACTTTTACTAGATTCTACTTGATAATTCATGGCTATTTTTAAAAATATTTCAAATATTACTAGATATAATATTATATAATGGATTTTATACACTGTCAAATGTTATCCTAAATTGCAAAAAATACCTTATAACTTTTATTATGTCTAACAAAACTATTTTAATTTGGTATCGTAATGATTTACGAATTCACGATCATGAAGCCTTAGGTCAAGCAATTCAAGAAAAAGCCCTAATTATTCCTTTTTATTGTTTTGATACTAGACAATTTCAAACGACTTCTTGTGGCTTTCCAAAAACAGGCAATTTTCGAGGTAAATTTTTATTGGAAAGTCTTGACAATTTAAAAAAATCTCTACAAAAAGCTGGTAGTGATTTAATTATTAGAAAAGGATATCCTGAAAACATAATCCCGCAATTAGTGAAAGAATTATCTATTGATACTGTTTATTTTCATCAAGAAGTTACCGCAGAAGAAATCAACATAGAAAAAGCTTTGCAGCAAAACTTATCAAGTCTTGGGGTTAAGTTTCAAGGGTTTTGGGGTTCAACCTTATATCATTGGGATAATTTACCATTTAAAGTTGATCAAATTCCTGAACTCTTTACCAATTTTCGTAAAAAAGTAGAAAAAAATTCTACTATAAATCCTACCTTTCCCACACCTAAAACATTACCAAAATTACCTGAAATAGATTTAGGTAAAATTCCAAGTATTGAAGAATTAGGCTTACAAAATTCTATTTTTGATACCAGAAGTGTCTTGAATTTTAAAGGAGGAGAAACTGAAGGTATTAAACGGGTAAATAACTATTTTTGGGATAATAATTGTCTTAAAAATTACAAAGAAACCAGAAATGGAATGTTAGGGACAGACTATTCTTCTAAATTATCTCCTTGGTTAGCAAAGGGTTGTCTGTCCCCTCGTTATATTTACGAAGAAGTACAAAAATATGAAGAAGAAAGAGTTAAAAATAATTCAACTTATTGGCTCATTTTTGAATTACTTTGGCGTGATTATTTCCGGTTTATTTGTGCCAAACATGGTAATAAAATATTTTATCCATCAGGGTTACAAGGATTAGAAATACCTTGGAAAGAAGACTCAGAAAGATTCAGATTATGGCAAGAAGGAAAGACAGGTTATCCTTTAGTTGATGCCAATATGAGAGAATTATCCGCCACAGGATTTATGTCAAACAGAGGTAGACAAAATGTTGCTAGTTTCTTGACTAAAAACTTAGGAATTAATTGGATAATGGGGGCAGAATGGTTTGAGTCATTATTAATTGATTATGATGTTTGTAGTAATTATGGTAACTGGAATTATACGGCAGGAGTAGGTAATGATGCCAGAGGATTTCGCTATTTTAATATTACCAAACAATCAAAAGATTATGATCCTAAAGGTGACTATTTAAAACATTGGTTGCCAGAATTAAAAGCCATTCCAGGAGATAAAATTCATGAACCTTGGCAACTATCCCCAGAAGAACAAAAACGCTATAATGTAATTATTGGGGTTAATTATCCCCGTCCAATTGTAGACTTTTTTACATCAGTCAAGGCTAATGAAAAAGTTTATAATCAGGCTTGTTCCTAAAATCAGACAAATTTTATACCTAAATAGGAATGTCATATCATGAGTCAAACTCCGATAACCGTCACTTACTCTCTAGAAGAAATTTTAGGGCAAATTAACAGTAAATTAGATAAGCTTGATGACAAATTTGAGGATAAATTTGAGCAGCTTGAAAACAAAGTTGAGGCAAAATTTGAGCAGCTTGATGACAAATTTGAAACTAAATTTGAGCAGCTTGAAAACAAATTTGAAACTAAACTAGATAAGCTTGATGAGAAGTTTGATGCAAAATTTGAAATACTTGATGAGAAAGTTGATCACCTCCAAAAAGACGTAATTTCTTTAACAGGGGATGTCAAAACATTAGATGCTAAAGTAGAGGGAATTGGCAAACGCTTAGACACTCAAGAATTTATTAATCGTTCGGTTGTTGTGGGCTTTGTTTTAGCTATTGGGACAGGGGCCGTTAAGTTATTTTTTCCTAATTTTCCTCATTGATAGCGAGTCTTTGTCGAAGTTTCCTTAAAGGGAACTGAAGAACTAGGATATTTTTGCTGCCAGTCTTTCCCTAAAACAATAGTAATATCAGAAGCTAAATTTCCGGTACTTTCTACTAATACTTCACCCATACCTAAATCGGCCCGTAAATTTGCTGCACCCAAATCATCACCATTTTGTGCTAAAATGCGGGTAGTTTGCACAGGTTCTGACCATTGATCGCTAATAAATATCCGACGATAACCAGCCTCTCGTAAATAACGAACCATATTACGAGCTACTTCTGGATCTTCTGTGCTGTTTTGAATGGCAATTCTTAAACGAGTAGCATCCGTTTCTTCAAGCTCTAGATTAGCTTGGCCTTGATCAAAATAGGTAGCTACCATATTTTGAATTTGATTATGGTTAGGCAACCAATAACTAATTTCGTGTCTACCATCTCCACTAAATTGGCCGGGAAGCATCAACATTTGCATATTAGATCGTTTTGTTTGAGAGGCAAAACCCGATAAAGCGACTAATTCCTCGACGCTTAAATTGGTGTCAATATAAGCACTAATAATCGAAAAAATTTCCGGCATTTTTAATAATGTTTGGGGTTTCAATGCCTGTTCAACTAAAGCTCTCATAAACATTTGTTGCCGTTGTACTCGTCCAATATCCCCATATTGATCGTAACGAAAACGTAAAAATTCAACTGCTTTTGTCCCGCCTAAATGTTGTTCCCCTTGCTTCAGATCAATATAAAGATGTTGACTATCATCCTTATATTTCATATCTTTGGGAACATAAACTTTGACCCCTCCCAAAGCATCAATTACTTTCTCAACTCCTTGCACATTGACTCTAACATAACGATCAATGGGAACTCCTTCTAATAATTCGCTAACCACTTCTGCTGTTAATGCAGGGCCACCGTCATAGTTAGCTTCATTAATTTTTTTGATTTTTTCATTAATTTTAGCTTGAGTATCCCTAGGAATTGATAATACTGTTAGCTTTTTGTCAAGGGGATCAAATCTGAGGAGAAGCATGGTATCAGATAACCCTTTAAAGGAGTTAACTAAGGCATGATAACCCACATCTTCTGTGACTTTTTCTTCAAGATCTGAGGTTAAAACTTTTGTCCCCAATACTAATACATTAACGGGGCGATTTAATTCAGGAAGACGTAAACTTTTATAGGCGATCGCATCATCTTGACTAAAGACTTTTGCTTCCTCTGCTGTCAGGGAACCTTGTTTAAGGGGGGTTGCTGACAAAGAAACGGCCAAAAATGCGCCCGTCGCTGCTGAAGCGAAAGAAACGCTTGTTAACCCTAAACCCAGTAACATCCAACTGACACCCTTGGGCTTCTTTTTGGTAGGGGATTTTTTGGGGGAGAGATTTTTAGGATGGCTTTTTTTAACTGACACAGCTTTCCTCACACCTGTAATGTCGTTTTTGTCCCTGGGGATCTCGTCCGAAAACGCTATCTTAAGGGTACTATGGCTTTAACTGGCTTTGGGGTCGGACAATGAACCCTATTCGGCAAATTATGCCATAAGTGGGATAACTTAACTAAACTTTACTGTAACTTATTTTTGAAAAGACGGGGATCGGGGCATGAGGTGATGGGGAATGCAAGTTTAGGGGTAAACGGCCGTTTACCCCTAGGCAACAAGGTTTGAATATTTTAGGCTGTTAATAGTTGATGAATGGCGGTTTCTGTGAGTTTTTCTCGGTCTTAATTGTCTCTAATAAAATAGCAGCAGGTTCATCATTTTCATCCTGGGGAACTAACTTACCCTGTACCGCTAACTGTAAAATTAACTCTCTTAACTTCTGCACTCCATTGGGTGCATCTGCTAATAACTCAAAGTGATTAAAAAAGGTATGCAGCATATTGTAGAGATTGACGAATATCCTCCCCTTCCAAATCAGAATATTCTGTAATAATTTCCTCAAAACTCATGCCATTAGCTATCAAATTAACTACCAAAGAAACAGGTATTCTCATCCCTCGAATACAAGCTGTACCTCCCATAATATTTTTGTTAAACGTACAAGCTTTTTCCGTTTCAAACTCCTCTATTGACTTCTCATAAGTGATTATGCCGAAAATCGTCAATATGTTGACAAAATCAACGGGGGGGGGTAGAATTACACTGTTTATTCGTTATTCTTGCTTCAAAATAAAAACTTAAGGATTATCATGCTCAAAAACCAAGCTTTTCAGAAACTAAGACTCGCCCCCAAAGTAGTCGCTGCCGTTGCTGGTGCAGGGATGGCTTTAGGAATGGCAGCACTCCCCGCTAAAGCGGCAACCGTCGGTTTACCCCTTGCTGTGACTACTGGCAATGCTGTGTGAGGTAGTAGTTTCTCCAGTTACCAAGGAATTAACAACGCCTCGGCCTCCCTAGTTGTTGCTCCAGGTGGCACAACGACAATTGATCCTGCTTATGGAATTGGTGAGGCTGTCCTCATTACTGGGGGTGGCAGTTTTACAGATGCTTTTGATCGCTTTGCGGGGATTCGTGTCAATGGAACTTTGTTCAACCAGCCCAACGCCCAAGTGGATCAGACAACCACTGGAACAGGAACTTTCCTCAATACGATCGCCCCTGTTGATATTGGTGGCATTAATACCAGTCTTGACTATTTCTTTGATGGATCGAGTCCTACTGCACGCATACTGGCAACCTTTACCAATACCACTCAATACCACTGGTAGCAGTCAAGGGGTTGAGGTGTTGTATGGTGGTGAATTAGGTTCTGACAGCAATACTATTATTGAAGCCACCAGTAGTGGGGATGCTGTGTTCCAACAGGCAGATCGCTGGTTTATTAGCTCGGATCAGGGAGCAGAAACCGATCCGATCTTAACCTTTGTGCGCTATGGTATGGGATCAGTACAAGCGGTTTTTGATAGTCTTAGCACTTTGGGGAGTACCAGTCTTTTATCAGGACTTTCTACGACTGAGCAAGGTGAAATCGTTAACTGGGAGCCGGTGGGAACTCAAAGCACCCCTGAACCTTCCACGCTGTTAGGGTTAGGAAGTTTGTTACTTTTGGGCGGTTTATCTAAACGAAAGGGTAAAAATGCAGAAAACAGGGATCAAAAGTAGTTTTCTTGAACTAAAGATATTTTTCACAATGCAGTGAGAAAAGGATTAGAAAGAGAGAATTGGCTGATTACGGATGACCCTTTAAGGATTAAAGGGTTCTTCCTTTATTAAGGTGTAAAATGTTCATACTGTTACCTTTTGGGTTAACGCCGTTAACCCCTACATTATGTGAAAAGTGATTAATTGTAGGGGCGAAAAGCTTTCGCCCTCTTTTAGATGAGTTTTGCTAATCACCACAAATATCGGAGGGCCGTTTTTTTGAGTTTCGATTTATTCAAACCGTCATTAAAATTATTATCATGCTTACCCCTCCCCCTAATCTTCTCTTAGAAAACGGTTTTAATTATTTACGCACAGGTTATCTGATAGAAGCCAATCAGATCGCTGATCAACTCTTAAAGATTAACCCTAACCATGATGGGGCGATTAATTTGGCAGCATTGGTCGCATTGCAACAGGGAGAACCAGAAAAAGCCATTAAACTCTTTATAAGGGCTAAAAAACTCAATCGCAAAGAACCCATTTATCTTTGTAATTTAGGGGCAGCTTATCTACAAAATCATAACCCAAAAGACGCGATCGCCGCCTGTGAAAAAGCCTTAAAATTGCGCCCTGACTACCTCAACGCTTTAATCACCTTGGGAAGTGCTTATTTTACCCTAGAAGACTATAATCAAGCCTTAGACACCTATAATCAAGCTTTAGCGATTGCTCCTAACCATGCCCAACTTTACGCTTACCAAGCCGACGCACTGCGAGAATTAGGGAAAATTCGTCAAGCGATCGCAGCTTATGAACAAGCCTTAACCTTAAGTCCTGATTTACCCTATGCAATGGGGAATTATGGCGTAACTCTACTACAGATTGGCCAACCGGAAAAGGCTTTAGACTATTGCCAAAAAGCAACAGAAAAAGCTCCGAGTAATAGTATTAACTGGATTAACTTAGGGACTCTCTGGCGCACCTTAGAGCAACTAGAAGAAGCAATGGAAGCCTATGACAAAGCTTATGAGCTTAATCCCGAATCAGCGCAACTTTGTACCCTAATTGGTCAAGTTTGGCAAGAAGTGAGTGATTTTCCCCAAGCCAAAATGTGGTATGAACAAGCTTTAGCCCTCGAACCAAAACACATTGACACCCTTTGCGCCTTGGCGAGTACCTTAGTGGAATTAGGCGACTTTACAACTGCCATTATCCGCTATCAAGACCTTCTCCAACAACATCCTGATCATTGCCAAGCTCATCTAGGTTTAAGTCAAGCATTTTGGGAAGATGGCAACGCAGAAGAAGCCATTGAATCTGCACAGCAAGCAGTCACCCTTAAACCCGAAGATACCAGCATTCTTGCCCAATTAGGTAATATTTTAGCTTCTGCTGGAGACGTGGAATCAGCCAATGAAGTCAACCGAGAAGCACTTGAGATCAATCCTAATTGTATTCCTGCCTTAGTCAATCTTGCCCAAAATTTACGAGGCAAATTATCCGAAGAAGACGGGCAAAAAATGGAGCATTTGTTAACAACAAAATGGGTAAAAGACGGGGCTAAAGCTTCTCTGCATTTTGGTCTTGCTCATTACTACGATGGCTGTAAAAATTATGATTTAGCAGCACATCATACGATTAATGCGAATAAACTACACACTATCCATAAACAAGCACGGGGTTGGGACTATGACCCCCAAGAATACCACAATTATATTGATCAAATGATCGCCCATTTTAATCGGGATTTCTTCCAACGCACTCAAGAAATGGGCAATTCTTCTCAAGTTCCTGTTTTCGTCGTCGGAATGCCTCGCAGTGGCACAACCTTAACCGAGCAAATTTTAGCCAGTCATCCCCTTGTCTTTGGTGTAGGAGAACGCAACTTTGCAACTCAAGGCTTTCTTTCATCATTTACCTGCAATGATGGCAACTAATACCATTCCCTCCATTTGGGACTGTCTTTCTCAACTTTCTACCGCCGAAATTCATCCTTTAGCGGATTGGCATTTAGCCCAGTTACAAGCTTTAGCAGAAAAAGCGGGCCTTAATAGCTCTCAATATCAGCGTATTGTCGATAAAATGCCCGATAACTATAGCCTTCTTGGTTGGTTGGTAACAATTTTCCCCAATGCTAAGATTATCCATTGTCGTCGTGATGTGCGTGATGTGGCGGTATCTTGTTGGATAACTCAGTTTAAGGTTTTGCGTTGGGCATTTGATTTGACCCATATTGCTGAAAGGATTAATGAATATGGGCGTATTATGGAGCATTGGCGGCAAAATCTGCCTATTCCCATGTTAGAAATTGACTACGAGGAAACTGTGGCTGATCAAGTGGGACAAACCCGACGACTTTTAGAGTTTATTGGTTTAGAGTGGGATGATGCTTGTTTAAATTTCCATAAAACAGAACGTCTTGTGCGTACTGCTAGTGTTACTCAAGTCAGACAACCCATCTACAAAAGATCCGTTGAACGTTGGCGACGCTATGAAGACACTTTACAACCTTTGTTAGAACGCCTAAATTTTTCCAATTCGTTAGCATAAAGGTGCGTGATTTTCCGCTAAATCGAGCAGACAGATATCCCGTTCACTGAGGCTTTTTTTGTCGAAGTTAGTCATAAACAGCAGTATGAGGGTGTTCCTTATACTTAGGATTCCCAATTTCAAGGAAAAAACCTACTGCTTACTGGTGACTGGTAACATTGATATACTATTCTTGGGAATTGCTATTACATTGAGGGATTTATTTAGCCACTAATGCAACCAACCGATTCTAATAAATTTACCGAACAAGCCTGGGATGCTATCGTAAAATCTCAAGATGTGGCCCGTCGCTTCAAAAATCAAACCCTAGAAGCAGAACACGTCATGCTGGCCCTTCTTGAACAAGAAAAAGGCTTAACTTTGCGGATTTTAGAAAAGGCAAATATTGATATCCCTCGGTTGCAACAGCAAATAGAAGCCTTTACCAATCGACAAGCTAAATTTGTTAGTATTGATCAGTTATATTTGGGCCGTAGTTTAGATGTTATGCTGGATCGGGCTGAAGCTTCCCGTGAAAGTTGGGGCGATAAATATATCTCTGTGGAACATCTTTGGATCGGGTTTGCTGAAGATGATCGCCTTGGACGGCGTTGTTTACGAACCTTTAACCTTGATCCCCAAGACTTGGAACAGGAAATTAAAGCGGTTCGCGGAACCCAAAAAGTGACGGAACCCGATCAAGAAGACCGTTATGAAGCCTTAGAAAAGTATGGCCGAGATCTCACCGAAGCAGCAAAACAAGGTAAGCTAGATCCTGTAATTGGGCGTGATGAGGAGATACGTCGCGTTATTCAGGTTTTATCCCGTCGTTCTAAGAATAATCCTGTATTAATTGGAGAACCAGGGGTCGGTAAAACTGCGATCGCCGAAGGGTTGGCCCAACGTATTATAAATGCTGATGTCCCAGAATCACTGAAAAATCGGCAATTAATCTCCTTAGACATGGGAAGTTTGATCGCAGGGGCCAAATATCGGGGAGAATTTGAAGAACGTCTACGAACCGTCATGCGGGAAGTGACCAACTCGGAAGGTCATATCATCCTCTTTATCGATGAAGTCCATACCGTTGTTGGGGCCGGTTCACGGGAAGGGGGTTCTATGGATGCGGGGAACCTCTTAAAACCTATGTTAGCACGGGGAGAATTGCGCTGTATCGGTGCAACGACCCTGGATGAGTATCGCAAGCATATTGAGAAAGATCCTGCCCTAGAACGGCGTTTTCAGCAGGTATATGTTAAGCAACCTACTGTGGAAGATACCATCTCTATTTTAAGGGGACTGAAAGAACGTTATGAAGTCCATCATGGGGTGAAAATTACGGACTCCGCTTTAGTTGCTGCTGCTAACCTTTCTGATCGTTATATTACTGATCGATTTTTACCGGATAAGGCGATCGATCTTGTTGATGAAGCTGCGGCCAAATTAAAGATGGAAATTACTTCTAAACCTGTGGAATTAGAAGATGTAGATCGTCGTTTGATGCAGCTACAAATGGAAAAACTTTCCTTAGAAGGGGAAGAAAAAAGACAAGGTTTAATGATAGATAAATCTTCTAAAGAAAGGTTAGAAAAAATTGCCCAAGAAATCAAAGAATTAGAAGCTATTCATGAAAGTTTAGGATCACAATGGCAAGCTGAAAAGCAAATGCTAGAAGATATTAATTCCCTCAAAGAAGAAGAAGAACATTTAAGGGTACAAATTGAACAAGCAGAACGGGCCTATGATCTTAATAAAGCGGCCCAATTAAAGTATGGTAAATTAGAAGTATTACAGAGGGAATTAGAAGCAAAAGAAAGCAAATTAATTGATATTCAATCTCAAGGACAAACCCTCCTTAGAGAACAAGTAACCGAGTCAGATATTGCGGAAATTGTAGCAGGATGGTCTGGTATTCCTATTAATCGATTATTAGGGTCAGAACGGCAAAAACTCCTCGAATTAGAAGGTCATTTACATCAACAAGTTATTGGTCAAGAAGAAGCGGTTGCTGCGGTTGCTGCTGCGATACGTCGCGCTAGGGCCGGTATGAAAGACCCCTCTCGTCCCATTGGTTCCTTTTTGTTCATGGGGCCGACAGGAGTGGGAAAAACAGAATTAGCGCGGGCCTTAGCTTCATTCCTCTTTGACTCACCAGATGCCATGATTCGCATAGATATGTCAGAATACATGGAAAAACATGCCGTTTCGCGGTTAATTGGGGCCCCTCCTGGTTATGTGGGTTACGATCAAGGGGGACAATTATCAGAAGCGGTGCGTCGTCGTCCCTATTCTGTTATCCTCTTGGATGAGGTAGAAAAGGCCCATATTGATGTTTTTAACATTTTATTACAAGTGCTTGACGATGGGCGTATTACGGACTCTCAAGGTCGGGTTGTAGATTTTCGTAATTCTATTATTGTCATGACCAGTAATATTGGTAGTGAATATATCTTAAATTTAGCAGGGGATGACGATAATTATGAGGAAATGCAAAAGAAAGTTTTACAAGCATTGCGTAAACATTTCCGTCCTGAATTTTTGAACCGTATTGATGATTTAATTATCTTCCATACCCTCAAGAAAGATCAGTTAAGACGCATTGTTACGTTGCAAATTAAGCGTATTGAACGGTTATTAGAGGAACAAAGTATTAGTTTAGAATTAACTGATGCTGCCCTTGATTATATCGTCAATTCTGGTTATGATCCCGTATATGGGGCCAGACCTTTAAAACGGGCCATTCAACGGAAATTAGAAAATCCTATCGCTACCAAAATATTAGAGATGACTTTTGCTGCTGGAGATACCATTTTAATAGATTGTAAAGAGAATAATTTATTGTTTGATAAGAAGCAAGATGAAGATGTTTCTACGGTAGAGGTTGAGGTAGTTTCCCCTTAAACTTATCCTAGGGTGGGCATTGCCCACCTTACAAGACTCTAAACTATAATTATGAGGAAAATGAACACCCTACTGTTTATTTTTCTTATTTCTTATTTCTTCTTTCCATTGTTTAAGTTGTGTACATTCAGGTTGACCTGTAAACATTTCTCTGGCCCAATGTTCACAATTATAACTAAGTTTATTCCAAACTCTTCGATTGATTTTTCTGGAGGCTTTTATTCTCTCTTCAACATCACTATAAGGAATAGATTTGGGTAAATGTTCTTGAACCAGCCATTCTAATGAATAACGAACTTCATGAATATATCCAAACCCTTTTTCAACGAGACTATTTTGTGCCTTTACGGTTTCTCCAGTAAAGAAATGAGCAACTCTAAATCCTCGACTACTAGCAACCACAATACCATAAGTAGACACACAAAATTAATTACACAGATCAAACAAAATAATATAAACTATAAACTGTAGTTTAAAATCAGAAAGTTTATGCGATTTATTAGAGAATTAAATACAGAAACAAGAAAACTTCTAGA